>JAFIHI010000031.1 GCA_017848755.1 Nakamurella sp.
CCCGACCACCGAGATCAGGATGCCGGTGTCCGCGGCGATGTCCTCGCACGCGGTGATCAGCGCCGCGATCGCCGTGCGCGGCACACACACGTCGTCGGTGACCCACGTACCGAGCTCCTCGAGCGACGTCAGCACATCCCGGCGGGCCTGCAGCAACATCCGCGTCTCAGCGAGATCCGCTGTGACATATGAGAACACGGCCCCGGCCGCGTCGCAGCAGCCCTGCATCCGCTCCATCTCGGCCATCGCGGGCTCGCCGCCCAGATCGGACTGCCCGATCAGGATCGCGGCAGGCGCCGGCCCGTCACCGAGGATCTTCGCGCCGGTGTGCGCCTCCACGGCCCGGATCGACGCGGCGTCCATGATCTCCAGCAGCGACGGGACCAGCCCGGCAGCGATCGCGGATGTCACGGCATCGCCTGCGGCGCCGACCTTCTCGAACGCCGCTACCATCGTCACGGGGGCTTGCGGCTTCGGGCGCAGCGACAGCGTCGCCTCGGTGATGATCCCGAGTGTCCCCTCGGACCCGACGATCAGTTTGGTGAGGTCGTAGCCCGCCACCCCCTTCACCGTCCGGCGCCCGGTGCGCAGCACTTCGCCGGATGCGAGGACCACCTCCAAGCCCAACACGGCGTCGGTCGTCACGCCGTACTTCACGCAGCATAGCCCGCCCGCGTTCGTGGAGAGGTTTCCACCGATCGAGCACCAGTCGTACGAGGACGGGTCCGGCGCGTAGAACAGACCGCGCGCCTCCACCGCGGTCCGCAGGTCCTTGTTGACCACCCCCGGCTGCACCACGGCCAGCCGGTTGCCCTCGTCGATCTCCAGGATCCGGTTCATCCGGGTCATCACCACGGACACGGCGCCGTCCACCCCGTTCGACGCTCCCGTCAGTCCCGATCCCGCACCGCGCGGCACGATCGGCACGCCCGCCGCCGCACAAGCCCGCACCACGGCGGCGACCTCGGCCGTGGACCCCGGCTTCACCACCGCCAGCGGAACGCCGAACGGGGCGAGCGGCATCATGTCCCGGGCGTAGGCGGCGGTGACGTCGGGATCGACCGCGACATACTCGGGGCCGACCGCCGTGCGCAGCGTCGCGATCAACTCGGCGGCCGCATGGGGGATGACGCCGTTCGTCGGCCCGCTCGCTCGCGTGGGAACACTCATGTCCCGACGGTAGTCGGGCGGCGCTCCCCTGCGACCCTCGCCCCGCCGCCGGTGTGCGCACGCCGAACGGCCGCGGCGCGGATCCGGGCTGTCCGCTTCAGATTCGCGCCGAACTGAGCCCGTCCTCAGGAAACCACCGGTAGCCTTAGCACCGTGATCCCACCCCATGCCGCGCTCCTTCCGGGCTGGCTGTCCCCGCCCACCCTGATCGACGCGATGGGCTCCTGGGCCGTGCTCGGCGTGGCGCTCATCATCTTCGCGGAGTGCGGGATCCTGCTCGGGTTCTTCCTGCCCGGAGATACGTTGCTCTTCGTGTCGGGCCTGCTCATCGCCGCGGCCGCGGGCGGCGGCGACGGCATTCACATCAACCTGATCGCGTTCATCGCGATTGCCACCGCCGCCGCGTTCGTCGGGAACCTTGTCGGCTACTGGATCGGACATGCGGTGGGCCCCAAGGTCTTTCATCGCAAGGACGCGAAGTTCCTGAAACCTGAGTACGTGGACAGGTCCGCGCACTTCTTCGCCCGCTTCGGCGCGATCACGGTAATGCTCGCGCGGTTCGTTCCGATCGTCCGGACAGTGGCGACCGTGATGGCCGGCGTCGGTCGGATGAACACGAAACTCTATGCGCTCTACTCCGCGATCGGCGGCGCCGTGTGGGTTACCGTCGTCACGGTCGCCGGCTACTACCTCGGCCAGATCGACCTCATCCGAAGAAATGTCGACCTGATCTTCGTGCTCGCGGCGATCGTGGTGATCGGCTTCTCGGCGGTGCCGGCCACCTGGCACTGGATGCAGAAGCGCTCGCGCGCCAAGGCCCTGGCGACGCCGGCCGAACTCCCCGCATCCTGCGCCGACGACGCGTAGCGCGCGGCTGCACAATGCATCGAGCCCGCCCCGCCGGGCCCGGCCCGTCCGATATCGCCCGGCCCGTGGACATCGTCATACTCGATCGGCGGGAGGTGCCACACCGCAGGCGCCCAGCGGAGCCGCGGCGGCGCTCCCGGGCGGCGTTACCGCGTGCACCAGTCGGCGGGCACGGTGACCTTGATGCCGAAGAACGACGGCAGGGTGGCGTCCGCGGTGCTGCAGGCCTTCGCCTTGAGCGCCTCGCCGGCGGTGAGTACCTTGTCGCGCTGTTGCCAGCAGAAGAACACCAGCACGGCGGCGAGCACCAGGCTGATGATCTTGCCGACGATCTTCTTGACCACGATGGCCAGCAGGATCCCGATGACGGCGATCGCGATCAGTGCCCACATGGCGACGGTCTTGATGGTGTCGAGGTTCACGGGGAGTCAATCTACCGGCTGCCCGCGAACAATCGAGTATGACGATGTTCCGGGGTGAGCCCGTTCGGCGCTACCAGCCCCTACCAGGCCCGGGAGAGGTCCGCGTGCTGGCGGATCCAGGTGTGCATCGCGATGCCCGCGGCCACCGCGACGTTGATCGAGCGCGTCGAGCCGAACTGCGCGATCGAGACGGTAGTTGTTGCACCGGAACGTAACTCGTCGCTGATGCCGTCGCTCTCGGAACCGAACGCCAGCAGACACTGGTTCGGGAGTGTCGTAGTCTCCAGCGGTGCGGCGCCCGGGAGGTTGTCCACCGCGATCACCGCAAGGCCCGCGTCGGCCGCGGCGGCGAGCAGCTCCGCGGTGGTGTCGTGATGCCGCAGATGCTGGTATCGGTCGGTGACCATGGCGCCGCGCCGGTTCCACCGGCGGCGTCCGACGATGTGCACGAGCGAGGCGGCGAAGGCGTTGGCGGTGCGCACGACGGTGCCGATATTCATGTCGTGGCCGAAGTTCTCGATCGCAATCTGGAGCGGGTGCCGGCGGGTGTCGAGATCGGCGACGATGGCCTCGTGCCGCCAGTACCGGTAGTGGTCAACCACATTGCGGTGATCCCCGCCCGCCAGGAGTTCCGGGTCGAGCCGGGGGTTGTCGGGCCACGGCCAGGGGTATGGGCCGACCCCGGCCGGCGGCGTCACCCCCTCCCACTCGGTGGGCCCGGGCGCCGCAGCCGAGTCCCGCGATGCCGAACGAGGTTCGGGCACGGACGGCGTCATACGCGGTCGTTACTGACGCCGAGATCGGCCAGGCCGAGCAGGTACCGGTACGGCAGGCTGCGCGCCCGGATCGCCTCGGCCGCGCCGGTGTCCCGGTCGATGACGGTGGCCACCCCCACCACCGTGGCGCCCGCCTCGGTCAACGCGTCCACGGCCTGCAGCACCGACCCGCCGGTGGTGGACGTGTCTTCGACGGCGAGCACCCGGCGGCCCGAGACCGATGGCCCCTCAATGCGTTTGCCGGTGCCGTGGTCCTTGGCGGCCTTGCGCACGACGAAGGCGTCGAGCGGCCTTCCCGGGGCGTGCAGCATGGCGAGCGCCACCGGGTCGGCGCCCATGGTGAGGCCGCCGACGGCGTCGAACACCCAATCCGCCGTGAGCTGCTGCAGCAGCACGCCGATCAGCGGCCCCGCCTCATGGTGCAGGGTCGGCACCCGCGCATCCACGTAGTAGGAGGCCGTGCGGCCGGACGCGAGCGTGAAGGTGCCGTGCTTCACCGCCAGCTCCTTCACCAGTTCGGCGAGGCGTGCCTTGAGTTCTGCGTCGACCGGCGGCGCGGCTGGATCGCTCATTGGGTCGCTCATGGCCCTCAGCGTCCCACAGCCGCGACGCGCGCCTCGCCGCGTGTCTCGCCGAGCGGTGCGAAATACACCGAGTTGCGCCTGATTTGTCGCGCATTTCGCACCGCTCGGCGAGAGGGGGCGGCGTAGCGTCGGCGATGCCACCCCCGCCGCGGCCATCGACAAGGAGTTCCGATGCCCGATTCGTTGCCACATCGGCCGCACGACGCCCGGGCAGTCGCCGAGGCGACCATCGACACGGCCGTGATCCGGACGGCCCGGGCGGCGACCTGTGTCCGCTGGATCGCCGGGCGCGATCGGTCCGAGCCCGTGGTGTTCCTGCACGGCAACATCTCCTCGTCCCTGTTCTTCTTCCCGCTCATGGCGCATCTGCCGCGCCGATTCCGCCCGATCGCGCTCGACCTACGCGGGTTCGGCGGCAGCGATCCGGATCCGGTGGACGCCACGCGCGGCGTGCGCGATTTCTCCGATGACGTCCTCGCGGCCCTGGACGCGCTGCGTCTGGAGCGTGCGCACGTGGTCGGCTGGTCGCTGGGCGGTGCGGTCGCGATGCAGGCGGTGATCGATGCGCCCGAGCGCTTTTCGTCGATGACGCTGATCGCGCCGATTTCTCCGTTCGGGTTCGGCGGGACCGTCGACGTGAGCGGGCGACTGCTCGCGCCGGACGGCGCGGGCTCCGGCGCGGGCATGGTCAGCCCGAGGTTCCTGCAGGCCTTGGCCGATGGCGACGCATCGGTCGAGAACCGGTCCGGCCCCAGGGCTTTGCTGCGGCGTTTCTATGTCGCGCCGGGGTGGGACGGCGAGGGCGAGGAGGAACTGCTCGCCGGGATGCTCTCGACGACCGTCGGCCCGGACAACTATCCGGGGGACATTGCCCGATCGGAGTCGTGGCCGTTCTTCGCGCCTGGCACGCGCGGCGTGATGAACGCGATCGCGCCCACCAACCTGAACCTGACGGATCTGGTCGAGATGGAACCGAAGCCGCCGGTCCTCTGGTTGCGTGGCGACGCGGACGTCGTCATCTCGGATTCGTCGTCGATGGACCCGGCCGCTCCGAGCCGCGCCGGAGCGATCGCGGGATACCCGGGCCCGGACGTCGCCCCACCGCAACCCATGATCGCGCAGACGCGCGCCGTGCTCGATGCGTTTGCGCAGCAGGGCG
This sequence comes from Nakamurella sp., assembly GCA_017848755.1. Taxonomy (GTDB): domain Bacteria; phylum Actinomycetota; class Actinomycetes; order Mycobacteriales; family Nakamurellaceae; genus Nakamurella. The sequence goes on from JAFIHI010000031.1 coordinate 4,979, forward strand.
GCCGCTACCGCGAGGTCGTCGTCGGCGGTGCGGGACACACCCCGTACCTGGAGAAGATGCCGGTGGTCTTGGAAGCGCTGGTACCCCATCTGGACGGCGCCGAGAAGGAATGACGTCATAATGGTGCGTTGATGGCGTCATGTAGGTGTTAACATGATCGCGTCATAGTGTCATAATCCGCGCCATGGGCGGCGCGCGACGCTCGGCCGAACGGGGGTGGAGACCATGGTGCAGACCGGGGGCTCGGCGACGCTGCCGCCGCCCGCCATCGAGGTGCACGGGCTGACGAAGCAGTTCCGCCGTGCCGGCCAGGATCCGCTGCGCGCGGTCGACGGGCTGGACTTGACGGTCCCCGCCGGCCAGATCATGGCGTTCCTCGGCCCGAACGGCGCCGGGAAGACGACGACCCTCGACATGGTCCTGGGTCTGACCACCCCGGACGCCGGGACGATTCGCGTCGCGGGGATGGCGCCACGCGCGGCCGTCCGCGCCGGCAAGGTGTCCGCGGTGCTGCAGAGCGGCGGGCTGCTGGCGGACCTGACGGTGGTCGAGACCGTGCGATTGATCGCGTCGACCTTCGACAATCCGCGCCCCGTCGGCGAAGTCGTGGAGCGCGCCGGCCTCGCCGAGCTGGCGAACCGCCGGGTATCGAAGTGCTCCGGTGGTGAGCAGCAGCGGCTGCGGTTCGCGCTGGCACTGCTGCCGGACCCCGAGGTGCTGATCCTCGACGAGCCGACCGCGGGCATGGATGTCACTGCGCGGCACGAGTTCTGGGCGACCATGCGCGCCGACGCCGCCGCGGGACGGACGGTGCTGTTCGCCACGCATTACCTCGAGGAGGCCGATGCGTTCGCCGAGCGGATCGTGATGGTCTCCGCAGGCCGCGTGGTGGCAGACGGCACCACCAGCGAGATCCGTGCCCGCGGTGCGGGACGCACGATCTCGGTCGACGCGCCGGAGTTCGACCGGGACTCGTGGATCGGCCGCACGCGGTCGCTCCGCGGCGTGACGCGCGTCGATGTGCGCGGACGCCGCGTGTACATCGCCGCGTCGGATACGGATTCGGTGGCACTGGCGCTCCTGCGTGATCTCGGCGCGCGGAATCTCGAGATCGCCGCGCCGACCCTCGATTCGGCCTTTGTGGCGCTCACCGGCGAGCATGCGGATGCCGCCGAGACGAATGGGGAGACCGACTACACCGCAGGCGATATGGCGGAGGTGCCGGCATGAACCCGACCTATTTCGCGCTGGAGCTCAAACGCTTCTTCCGCGATTACACCGGCGTGTTCTTCATCGCGGTTCTGCCGTGCTTCTTCTATGTCGTTTTCGGTGCCGCGCAATCCTGGTCGGATCAATCCGTCGGGCGCGGCAATGTGGCCATGTACGTGATGATCTCGATGGCCGCCTATGGTGCCGTGACCGCCACCGTGTCCATCGGCGGGTCGGCCGCGATGGAGCGCATGCAGGGGTGGGGGCGACAGCTCGGGCTCACTCCCATGCGCGACTTCACCTTCGTGGCAACGAAAGCCGCCGTCGGCGTGACCGTCGCGCTGGTCCCGATCGGCTTGATCTTCGTCATCGCGGCCTTTACCGGCGCACGCGGCGACCTGCCGTCCTGGATCGTCGGCGGTCTGGTGATCCTGATCGGCGCCGCCGTCTTCTCCGTGTACGGGCTGATCTTCGGGCTGCTCTTCCGCAGCGAGTCGGCGATCGGCGCGGCATCGGGAACCCTTGTGGTGCTTGCCTTTCTCGGCAATTTGTTCTTCCCGCTGTCCGGAGCGCTGCTCACCATCGCTAAGTTCACCCCGCTCTACGGGTATGTCTCGCTCGCCCGCCGCACGCTCACCGAGGGCTACATCCTGAACGGCACGCAGAACGGCAGCGTGGTCTTCGAGCCGCTGTGGCAGCCCATTGTGAACCTCGCCGTCTGGACGGTCATCTTCTGCGCGCTGGCCCTCGCCGCCGTGCGGTATGGGCGCCGTCGCCAATAGCGGCGCGTTCGCGAGCGTCTATGACGCTGTTCGCGGCCTGCGGCCGGCCGGCAGGAGTCCGGGATCCCCGGCGCGGGACGCGTCAGTGGCGCCGAGCCTTGTCGTAGCGGTAAGCCACCTTTCGCACCAGCGCGCGAGGCGCGATCTTCACGGCGGCCGCGACCGTCTTGTAGAGTCCGCCCGGAACCACGACCGTCCGACCGGCCGCCAGCGCCGACAATGCCTGCCCGACAACCGTATTCACGTCGGTGTACAGGAATTCGGGGGTTCCCGTCATATCGATGTCGGCGCGCTGGTGGAATTCGGTGCGCACGAACCCGGGGCACACCGCGACCATCCGCACCCCGGTGCCCTGCAGGGACATCGCGATCCCCTCGGTGAACGACGTCACCCACGCCTTCGACGCGCCATAGGCCGATCCGCGTCCGGGGAGCATTCCGGCGATCGACGCGACATTGATGACGCCGCCGCGGTGCCGCGCGACCATTCCGGGCAGCGCGGCGTGGGTCAGGGCCATCACTGCGGTCACGTTGAGTTCGAGCTGATCGACGAGTTCACGCTGCGTGGCGACCAGGAAGTCCTTGCCCAGACCCATGCCGGCGTTATTGACGAGCAGATCGACGGGGATCTCGTCGTCGGTCAGTCGCGCGCAGACATCAAGCCGCTGTTGGCGATCGGTGAGATCCGCGCCGAGGATCTCCACGCCCGGCGCGCCCGCCGCTCGCAGCGTCGCCCGATCGTCCTCCAGTCGAGATCGGTTGCGCGCCACCAGGACCAAGCGGTAGCCATCCCTCGCCAAGCGCCTTGCGAAGGCCGCGCCAATCCCCGAGCTGGCTCCGGTGACCAACGCGGTGGGCATGCCCCGACTGTAGCCCCAGTGCCGAGAGCTGGCCTCGGTTCAGAATGCCGCTTCGGGCACATCCATCAGCGAGAGGTCGGCGGCTTCGATCACGCCGCGCCGCGCCGACAGTTCCGGCAGGACGTTGCGCGCGAACCACCGGGCGACGGCGAGTTTCCCGGTGTAGAAGGCGGTGTCACGCGCCTCCGCTGTGCCTGAGTCAGAGCCCGAATCGGAGCCCCCGTCGAGCGCCGCCTGTGCGACGCGCGCCTGCCGAAGAAGCAGATATCCGATCAACAGGTCGCCTGCGCTCATGAGTAGCGTCACCGCGTGTTCGCCGACCTTGTAGATCGACCGCGGGTCGGTTTGCGACGCCATGGCGTAGCCGACCATGCGGCCGACCATGAGCTGGACGTCCTCCAGAGCGGTCTGAAGCAGGCCGAGTTCCTCCTTGAAACGACCGTCTGCGGTGGCGGCGCCCGCGGTTGTTAGGAACTCCGCGATCTCGGCCGCGACGGTACCGAGCGCGGTTCCGTTGTCGCGCACGATCTTCCGGAAGAAGAAGTCCTGAGCCTGGATACCGGTCGTGCCCTCGTACAGAGTGTCGATCTTCGCGTCGCGGATGTACTGCTCGATCGGGTAGTCCTGGGTGTACCCGGAACCGCCGAAGACCTGCAGCGCCAGCGCCAGGTTTTCATAGGCGCGCTCCGACCCCACGCCCTTGACGATGGGCAGCAGCAGATCGTTGACGGCGCGTTCCACGGCGAGATCGCCTTCGCCGACGGCGATCCGGTCCTGCCACGAAGCCGTGTACAGGTAGACGGCGCGCAAACCCTCGGCGTAAGCCTTCTGCCGCATGAGCATCCGCCGGACGTCGGGGTGATGGATGACCGTCACCCGAGGCGCCGTTTTGTCGAGTTGCCGCGTCAGGTCCGCCGATTGCACCCGGCTCTTCGCGTAGTCGAGTGCGTTCAGGTAGCCGGTGGACAGCGTGGCGATCGCCTTGGTGCCGACCAGCATCCGCGCGTATTCGATGACCTGGAACATCTGCGCGATACCGTCGTGCACGTCGCCGAGCAGATAACCGATCGCGGGCCGCTCCTGGCCGAACGTGAGTTCACAGGTATTGGAGACCTTCAGGCCCATCTTGTGTTCCACACCGGTCGCGTAGACGCCGTTGCGCTCTCCGAGTTCGCCGGTCTGCGGGTCGAAGAGCACCTTCGGCACGATGAAGAGGCTGAGTCCCTTGGTGCCCGGCCGGGTTTCGATCCCCGGGCCCTCCGGGCGTGCGAGCACCAGGTGAATGATGTTGTCGGCCAGATCGTGCTCTCCTGCCGTAATGAAGCGCTTCACGCCTTCGATGTGCCAGGACCCGTCGGGCTGCGGGACCGCGCGAGTCCGCCCGGCCCCGACGTCGCTGCCGGCGTCGGGTTCGGTGAGCACCATGGTGGCGCCCCAACCCTTCTCGATCATGATCCGGGCGATCTGCTTCTGCTCGTCCGTGCCGTTGCGGTCGATGACAGTCGCGAAGTTGGGCCCGCCCGAGTACATGAACAAGGCGGGATTCGAACCGAGGATCAACTCGGCGGCGGCCCAGCGCAGCGATGGCGTCGCCCCGTAACCGCCCAGCTCCTCGGGGAGGTCGAGTCGCCACCACTCGCCGTCGCGTAGTGCGGCGTAGGACGTCTTCAGCGACTCGGGCACCGGGGCGGTGTGGCTCTGCGGATCGAAGACGGGCGGATTCCGATCCCCGTCGACGAACGATGCTGCGACCGGACCGGCAGCGACTTTCTCCAACTCCTCGAGCACGCCACGGGCCGTGTCGGCGTCCATCTCCGATCCGTGGCGGCCGAAATAGCGGTCGGCACCGAAGACCTCGAACAGGTTGAACTCGAGATCCCGGACGTTGGCCCGATAGTGGCTCATGGCTGCCTCCTTGCGGACATGTCGGCGTCACAATTCGCCGGATCGGCATAAGTTACTCGTGAGTAACGTTGTGTGGCCAGGGTATTACCGGGCAGTAACTCCTGCAAGATGCCTGGTCACGGCGCTGTCTGCGGTGCCACTGGACCCTGGTCGGCGAGTTTGCGACGATGCCTTCGATGACGGAGTTCGGTGGAATTCGACGTGGCCGCAGGCGAGCGCCCGGTGCTCGGCGCCGGCCACTGCTCCATGCGGCTATGGCCGCAGTCGCCGTCATGGCCGCGGTCGCGGCGTGCACCGGGCGGCCTGCTGTCGGGCCGGGCCCGGTGGCCGACGAATCCATCGGCCAGACGCCCACCGGAGGTGTCGTCGGGACCGGAACAGACCTCATTCCGCCGGATTCGGGAGCGGAGCATGGCGACGCAACAGGGACGGCATCGCCCACCTCGGTGCCGCCCGCACCGCCCGCCGGCCCACCGCAGTCCGTTCTCCTGCCGTGGCTCAAGGGACCGACGCCGGAGGACGGCGTCATTATCGGTGCGGGCGAAACGCGTCTCTGGCAGGGCCCGCACGCCGGCGAACGGGCGCTGTTGGGCGACGGCTGGTACCGCTACTTCGGACCGGACGGTTCCCTTGTCGGATGCACCTCCGCCGGATCCTGCGTCGGTGTGGGCGGCGACGGCACGGTCTCGGTGACGTCCGGGCCGGGCGACCCGCGGGAGGTCTACCGGCCGGACGGCGAATACCTGGGCAGGTACAGCGACGACGGCAGGAAGATGACGGCCACAGCCGACCCGCGGACGTTCGCCGATGCACTGGCCGCCTCCGGCGTCGATGTCGCGGGTCTGGTCAACGCCGCGACACGCGCGGCGCCATTCGCGGGTGGGGTCACTGGTGACCCGCATCTGATCACCGCCGCAGGGCAGCGGATCACCACCCAGGCCATCGGCCAGTTCGTTGCGCGCGGCGGCGATCCGACGCATGTGATCCAGCTGCAGTTCGACCCTATGAACCACCGCACGGACGTATCGGTGGTGTCTGCCGCAGCGATCGGAACCGGCGCGAACAGCGTCGTCGTCGACGCGTCCGGTGTGGTCAGTGTCGACGGCCGGACGGAGCCGAAGGTGTCGAGCTTCGCGCAGACGTCGCTGGCCGGGGGCGTCGTCCTCGGGCGGTGGCCGAGCGACGCAGACGGTGTGTCGACGGTGGCGGTCATGTGGCCCGACGGCTCGTCCGTCGTCGCGACCGCTCATTCGGCTTTGGGCCTGACACTCGTCACGAACATCTTCCCGCGCGCCGGTGCCGCCGGCCTGTTCGGCTCGGTCGACGCGCCGGCAGGATCGGATCTCCTCGCCCGCGACGGCTCGGCGACAGCCGTGCCGGGTGCCATCCTGTCGTGGCGCGTCACCTCCGCCGAACGCTTGCTCCCGGCACCAACCGGTGCCCTGCCGCCCTTTCCGACGCAGACCGCGAAGATCGATGCCGGTGCCGCCAAGGTCGCGCAGCAGGTGTGTGGTGGTCACGGGCTGCGGAACGCCGCCGATGTCGCAGCGTGCGCGTTCGATGTCGGGCTGACCGGCGATACCGGTTTCGTGGCGGGGCATCTCGAGCTCAGTGCCGCGGCGGAGATGTCCGCCGTCCCGCCGGACTTCGCGGCGCGTTGGCCGGCACTCGAACCTGCGGCCCCGGCGAGCGCACATGAGCTACCCGCGAACGGCCAGCTGGCCTTCACCCTCGCACCCGCGCAGACGCAGGCGTTCCACCTGACGATCGCGACGCCGGGGGCCGTCGGCGTCGTGAACCGGAGCGGCTGTGCCACCGGTGCCAACCCGCCTGGGATGGATCAGCCGGCGCTGCGCGTCTTCGACGCCGCGGGGCACGCAGTGTCCGACCGGCTGCCACTGTGCGGGCATGTCGAGACGCCTGCTCTGCGGGTGGGCGCGTACACACTCGTGGTCGCGAACGGCATCGATCGGCCGGCGGTCGACCTCCGCGGCGACGCCGTCCGGCCATGACGAGCGGCTCGCCCATGCTACGTCGGTCGCGGACGGTAGGTTGACGCTATGACGATCAACGATCCCGGGCCGGCCATCGGTGACACCAAGGACTGGGTGTGGGCCGCGACCCGACCGTGTCCCGAATGCGGGTTCGACCCCACCGCGATCGCCGACACCGCCCTGTCGAACGCCTTGCGCGCCACCACATCTCGCTGGTCCGCCGTGCTCACCAGGGCGGATGTGGGCAGGCGCCCGGCACCCGCGGTCTGGTCCCCACTGGAGTACGCCTGCCACGTTCGAGACGTGCACCGCGTGTTCACCGGACGGGTCACCCTGATGCTCACCGAGGACGCGCCGCAGTTCGCGAACTGGGATCAGGACGAGGCTGCCGTCGCCGGTCGGTACTGGGCCGCCGATCCGGCCGTCGTCGCCGCCGAGTTGGCCGAGGCCGCCGAGCAGACGGCCGCCGGGTATGACGCTGTTCCCGCCGACGCCTGGTCCCGGACCGGCATGCGTAGTAACGGCAGTGCCTTCACCATCTCGTCGATCGGCCACTACCACCTGCATGACGTCATCCATCACCTACACGACGTGCAGGGCTGAGACTGGCTGAGACTCGCGCAACAGGAGCAGCCGCCGCCAGTCTCGGGCGATGAGATTGGTGTGCACGTAACGGATGTCGGTACTCACAGATCACACCATAGGCGATCGGGCCAGCCGCATCGCGCCGCGCGCCGGCTCCTGATCGGTGGGGGTCACGCGCTGGCGGCGTGCGGGATCCGGGCGAGGGCGACTCTGCCAGGCCGGGGGGATCCGCTGGGACGCAGCTCGGGCGTTTCTGCCGTGCAAGATTCGGCGATGCGATTGGGCGTGCGGGTCAGCCGCACGGTGATGCCGGCCCGGTCCGCGGCCTGGTACACCACCGGCAACACCCACTGACGGAGCCACCAGCCCTCGCCTTGGCCGGGGTGCGCGCTGCAGTAGTCCGTCAGTAGCCAGCCGGCGCGGGTGGATCTGACTGCGACCACGGCCGTGTCGTCGCGGGAGAAGTAGTAGCGGGTGTGGCCGAACCGGATGGACATGGCCCGGCGCAGGGTCGCGAGTGGCCACGCAGCGCACGAGATCGCCACTGCCGCAGTGTGTATCGCCCGCGTCCAGCCGTGGGTCGCCCGAGCCGCGTAGCGCCGGCCGCGCCACACCCACCAGGAAATTCGCATGGCGTCCAGGGGCTGGGCTGTCCGTGCGGCCTCAATCGACGGCAGTGTCGTGGAATCCATCATTCTCACCTTCTGTAGGACGTGCGTGATATTACGAATTGTCGTGAAACACCTGGCAGTGCAACGATTTTCGTCATCAACGATACCGATTCCGCGCGCTGTGCGGAAGGTCGTGGACGATCAGCGAGCGCGGCCGGCCCGCGCTGCCTCCCAGTCGGCGGTGTGCTTCTCGATGTAGCGCTGGTAGTCGGACGCCGTCGAGAGACCCGGCGGTGGCTCGATCGGGCTGTCCCCGTCGACGGTGAGCCGGGCCGTGAGTTCGGCCTGCACCTGCTCCAAGTGCGCCGGAACAGCGGTCAGCGCGGCGGGCAACGTGGCGAGGGCCGGGGCGGTGACGCCGGCCAACGGGTCGTCGGTGCGCGCTGTGGATCGTGTTATGACGGCTGCGATGGCCGGTGCGGCGGCGTCCCGCGCGGTCAACGGCTGCAGGCCGAACAGCAGCTCGAGCGTGGCCAGGATGCTGGTGTGGTCCAGCGGCGGGCCGGAATCCGGCCCACGGAACACCGTTCCCGCCTCGATCAGCGGGCCGGCGAGCACAGTGGGCACTCGGACCCCGAAACGGTCGAAGCCGAAACCGAATTCGCCGACGGACTGATCCGGCGGGGTGGCGCCCCAGGGCGGCGGGACGTGGTCGTACAGGCCGCCGTGCTCGTCGTAGGTGACGATGAGCAGCGTCGACGCCCACGCCGGGCCGGACCGCAGCGCCCGGTAGGTGGCGAGAATCAGCGCCTCGCCGCGGGCGACGTCGTAGTTGGGGTGCTGACTGTTGCCGGCCGCGCCCCAGCTCGGTTCCAGGAACGCGTAGGCGGGCAGCGTGCCGGCTGCTGCGTCGGCGGTGAAATCGCTGAACTGGCCGAAGTTCTCGCGCGGTGCTCGGGTGGTATCGGGGAAGTTCAGCCGGGTGAGCGGGGGCGCGTCGTAGCCGTAGATCTTCCAGGAGACTCCGGCCGCGGACATGCTGCCGAAGATGCTCGGCACGGTGAAAACCTTTGTCACGTCGTCCATGTGCCCCTGGCTGGTACCCGCATTGACGAACGCACGGTTCGGCATCGTCATGGTCGGGGCGGAGCAGAACCACCGATCGCACACCGCGTACCCGCGGGCGAGCGCAGAGAGCACCGGCAGCGTCTGCGGCGTATAACAGCCCATGACCATGCTCGGCGTCGTGCCGGGCACCACGTACCAGCCGGCCCGCCGGCGCTGCGCGATCGCTGCGGCGTAGTTGGTGACGAAACCCCGCATGCTGGGCGCTGTTTCGGCCACCGGATGCTGCGTCCCGAACAGCTGAGCATTGGCCGCGGCGTAGCCCTCACCCGGATCCGCGCCGGGCATCAGGTAGGCGTGCGGGGTATCCGGCGTGATCGGGTACACCCGCACCGGATTGCCGGCGGCGTCCGGGCACGACTCGTCCCCGGTGAGCCCGTCGAAGGCCTGACCCGACGGGGCGACATTGCCCGGGTAGAGGTAGCCGAGCATGTGGTCGAACGACCGGTTCTCCAGCATCAGCGTGACGATGTGCCGGACGGAGCTCAGCGATGTGCTCATGCTCTCCACTGTGCGCGCTTTTCGATCCGGGCGCCCGTGGTCAGGCCGGGGTTCCGCCGCCGGGAAGGGCTCAGTTGCCGGGTGCGGGGTTGGCGATGCGGCCCCAGGTCGACTTGTTGCCCCAGATGTTCTGGCGCAGCCCTTCGAGTTGGAGCACCTGCGAATGGTCGACGAAGAGGTTGACCTCGTTGCCATAGTTCTTGACGTACCACTCGAAAACGGGCGGGTCGGCCGCCTCGAACATGACGTTGCGGGCGCCGAGGCCGTTCATGATGGCGGCGGCCGCGGACGTGTTCCACTCCGCGACGTTCTCGGTGATGCCCTCGGATTCGATCATGATGATGCTGGCGCCCGCGTCGAGCGCCTGCTTCCCGCGATCGACGAGGTCGCCGATGTCTTTCTTACTCTCGGCGGCGAGTTCGGCGATCGAGGAGTCGCCGCCGGACCCGAACTGGATGCCCAACTCGGGCTTCGCTTTCAGTCCGGCCTTCACGACCTGTTCCACTAAGCGCAGCAGCCCGCTGGTCGGTATGGTGAGGAACCCGGTGGAGATCTCGATGACGTCGAAGCCGACTTCCTTCGCTTCCTTGAGGTAGTGCATCACGGCGTCCGCGCCGTAGCGCAGCACCGTCTCGATCCAGCCACCGGAGGAGATATAGGCGTCGTGCTGGTGCGCGAGATCGGAGAACGCGCGCACCTGCTCCCGGGGCAGCAGCGCGAAGGAGCCGCCGGCCCATTTCACCCCGTCGACCCACTGTCCGGCCACATCGAGCACATCGGCGAGATGCCTTGTGCCGTAGGTTGAATAGTATGGTCCGCGCACCTCGGTGAGCCCGAACGTCCGAGGCTTTTCGGGGCGCCAGGCGCGTGGGATGAAGTCGAAACTCGTTGTGGTCATGGTGTTTCCTTTCGTCGGTCCCGATGGGTTGCCGGGACACGGTGTGCCGCCGGACCTGCGGGATGCACCGCCCGGCGGGTGCTGCCGCTACGAGCCGGTCCGGCTCGATGCGGCGAGTGTGGCGGCGCGCTCCCGCGGAACGGTCGCAAGCAGGTCGGCCAACGCGCTCACCGGAAGCTCGTCGAGGTCGCGAACGGTGGCTGCGATCCGGTCGGCCAACCGGGTGCCGGTGAACGGCACGGCCAGTAGTGTGTACTTCGTCACCGCGCCGTCCCAGTCGAGCGGCTCGGCGACCGACCCCCGGTACGACGACCTTTCCGCGGAAAACCGTGCGCCGTCGTGCATCTCGACCTCGACCCGGCTTGGCATCTCGCTCGGGAAGCGTCGCGTGAACGCCGCATCGGGCCGGATCTCCACCTTCGTCAGCAGGCCCTGGACATCGCTCGCGCCGATGCGGGCAGGCGTGAACTGGGCCGGCTCGACGATGCCGTCGAGGAGCGCCACCGCCACCAGGTAGGGCAGCGAGTGGTCGGCCTCTTCCTTCGTCCGAATGGAGCGCTTGTCGCCCTCCTCGCCGCCGCCGATGATGTCGTATGCGACTTGGAACGTGTCGACCCGCACGCGGGCGATGCGCGCTGTGTCGAATCCCTCCCGGGTCGCGATGTCGATGGCGGCGTCCAGCGCGGTCTGCGAATGGATCTCGGCGTTGTGCTTCTTGACGACGGTACGGCGAACGCTCTCCAGATCCTCTGCCGACCAATCGATGTCGAATTCTCCGGCGATCGACTGCGCGAATCCCTTATTGCCCTCGAAGACCAGCCGTGGTCCGGTGATGCCGACGCCTGCGAGCAGCGCCGCGTGCGTCCCTTCCTTCGCGACCTGCGGATAGGCCAGGCCTTTCCAGTGCGACAGGTCTCCGGTCCGTGTCACCCGGAGCGCGTTGTTCGCGGTGCCGGAGATCGCGATCGCATTCGCGGTCTGCTCGGCGGTCAGCCCGAGGGCACGGGCGGTTCCCGCGGCTACCGCGTAGGCGCCTTGCACGGTGTGGTCGAATCCTTTCGCGCGTACAGGCGCCACATCCGACAGCCGCGTTTGCACCTGATAGGCCACGGCGAGCGCGGTGAGGAACTCGCGGCCGGACGCGCCGGCACTTTCAGCGGCTGCCAACACCGCGCCGAGATTGTCCGAGGGATGGCAGGTTTCGCCCGGCGCCAAGTAGCTGTCCATGAAGTCGAGGTAGCGGCTCAGGGCGGTGTTGTAGAACGCGGCGCGGTCCGGCGCGGAGGTCCCGCCGCCGATGAGCGTCGCAGATCCGTTGCCGCCCAGCCGTTCCGTGAGGCCGCGAATGGCGCGCATCGGTTCGGCGTCCTGTGCCGCGATCGCCACGCCGATCGTGTCCAGTACCCGGATGAGCAACTGCTCACGCGCGGCGGGGCTCATCGCGCCGCCATCCGCCGACGTCACGAACCGGGCGAGCCGTTCAACCTGCGACGCCGATCGCGTCATCACGGTCTCCTTCTCGCGCCAACCGTGGTGGCGAAGCTCTTCCGTCACCCGGACTGTCCGGCGAGCTCTCAACGGGTGGAGGGCCCCGATCGGTGCTGCAGGCCGGATCCGTTCGCGCGGCTATTCCCACGTCTACTGCACGGCGCACGCGGCTTCCAGGATTGAGCGAGAATTATCACACATTGGTTATGGAAAATAAGGGGACGGCGGCGCAGCACCCTGCGCGCCGGCGCCTCCGGTACCCTGCCGTCATGCCGGCACCGAAAGCCTGGGCGGAGATGCGCACCATGATGGAGCGCCTGCTGGTGGAGCGCACCGGTGCCGATGTCGTCGTGTGGAACAAGCGGATCGCCGTCGAGAAACCGGCGTCGGAGGCGGCGCTGCGAGCCTGGCTGTCCGATCGTGGCGTCACCGGATACGCACAGACGCTGCTGGCGATGGAGACGTTCGGGTACCCCGATTTCCTCACCGCGTCCGCGGACGAGCTGCTGGACGGGCAGTACGCCGACCGGCCGGCGCTGCGTCCCGTGCTCGACGCTCTGCTGGCGTTCGCCGCGACCATGGAGTCGGTGACGGTCCAGGTGCGCAAGACCTACGTCACGTTGATCACGCCGCGCCGCCAGTTCGCGCTCATCAGGGCGACCACGCGGACGCGGGTGGACCTGGGGCTTCGGCTGGCCGGCGCCCAGCCCGGCGGGCGGCTACGTGCCGCGGGCAGCTTGGGGAACGACGTGATCACCGTCCGTGTCGCGCTGGGGTCGGTCGAGGACATCGACGAGGAGGTGCAGCAGCTGCTACAGCGCGCGCGGGCAGAGAGCCTGTGACGCCTCACCTTTCGCGCAGGACTTTCGTACAGGCGGCGCGCACACGGCGGCGAAACGCAGCCGTGTCGCCGAGCGCGGCAGCGGACAAAGGCCCTTCCATACTCGGGCCATTCGGCCCTGGCCGCCTCGGCGCACGCCGAGCACGATCAAGGAGCATTCCGGGACGCCGGTAGAACGCGCGGCGGCACCGGACGCGGAGGTCACCATGTACTGCCGAATGTATTGTCGAACCGAATCAGCCGACACTGTGACTGACACCGTGCCGCCTCACCATGCGGCGCAGAATCATGCGGGACCGAATCGCAGCGGAACCGCCCGGGCGGTGGCTCTCGCGGTCGGCGTCATCCTCGCGCTCGCCGGCTGCAGCCACGCCACGCCCCCCGGGGGCGCGTCGACCGCCGTCACGCCGCCCACGACGACATCGAGTATGACGAGCGGAACCTCGTCCGTGGAAACGCCCGTGTCGACGCCCGAGCAGCCGTCCACGTCGACGCCGCCGACCTCGCCGTCACCGTCCACACTTTCGAGCAGCACACCGGCCACCAGCAGCACCTCGCCGGCCACCACTTCGACCACCGCCGAAGGGCCGATCCAGACGAAGGTGTACTACGTCATCGAGCATCGGAACGACCTGCGCCTGGCCCGTGAGATCCGGGGCGTCCCTGCCGGAGCCGCCGGGCCCGTCGCCGCCGTCCGCGACATGATCTCCGGCGCCGAGGATCCCGACTTCCACACCACCTGGAATCCGGCGACGAAGGTCCTCGGCGTGGACGTCACCGGATCGCTCATCACCGTCAACCTCTCGGCCGATGCCCGTACGGCCAACGTCGGCTCCGGGGGCGCGGCGCTCATGGTCCAGCAATTGGTGTGGACCGCCACGGAGGCCGCCGGGCGTCCGGATGCGCGCGTCAGCCTGCTGATCGACGGCGCACCTGCCGGCGAACTGTGGGGTGTGCTCTCCTGGGATCGTCCGGTGGCTCGCGAGGCGGCGACCGACGTTCTCGCCGTCGTGCAGGTCGATACCCCGCGCGAGAACGCTTCCGTCACATCGCCTGTCGTGGTGTCCGGCATCGCCGCGGAATTCGAGGCGAACGTCCCCTGGCGCGTCACCAACCCGGCAGGCGCCGTCGTCGCGCACGGCCACAGCTCCACGACCGAGGGCATGACGTTCGCGCCGTACTCGTTCACCATCCCGCTGCCGCCCGGCAGGTACACCGTCGAGGTCCTCCAGGACGACCCGTCCGACGGCGCCGCCGGCCCGCCCTACGTCGTCACCCGGACGGTCACCGTCACGAAGTAGGGCCCGAACCGACCGTCGCCCACCGCCTATGACGTTGTTCGCGCGCCAGCGCGGCGTACTCCGGCCTGCCCAGCCGGGCGCGGCAGTGGCCTACCCCGGCCGCGCACCTGCCCGGAGAACCGCCCCCTCGCCCGGCCGGCCGACAGCGGCATCGGCGAGAACATCGTCATATTCGATTCTGCGGCGCGACCGTCTCGGTGCCTCAGACGTGCGCCACCTCGTCGCCATCGAGCGCTGTTACTGTCGGGACATGGGCCGGGCGCTGCTGCTGTTCGATGCGGATTGCGGCTTCTGCGCGCGAGCGGCGGCAGTCGCGCCGAGACTACGCCTCGATGTGGACGTGAAGCCCTTGCAGGATGTCGACCTACGGCCTCTCGGAGTGTCGGCCGATCGCGCGAAGCGGGAGATCCCGCTGGTTGCCCCGGACGGGCGGGTGCGTTACGGGCACGAGGCGGTCGCGGGCGCGCTGGCCACCGGCGGTCGCCTTCCGCACCTGGCCGCGCGGATCATGCTCAGCTGGCCGATCGACGGGCTTGCCGCCGCGGTGTACCGGCTCGTGGCGCGGAACCGGCACCGGCTGCCGGGAGGCGCCGCGAGCTGCCGGATCACGCCTCGCTAGCTGCCGGGATACGGCCGCGCTTGAAGTACGCCAGCGGCCCGAGGATGTTGATCAGTGAGATCAACCGCCATCGGAGCTTGCCGCCGCGGATCTGCTCGGCGGGGCGGCGCGTGATGTCGACCTGGGCCGCAACGAACAACGAGATCTCGATCGAGCTGAGAACAATGATCGCCACCTGCGCCGCGACCGGCAGATCCTGCCATTTCTTCTTGTTCTTCAGCGTGTCCTTGAGCGCGTTCATGCGCATAGTATCCGCGAGAGGCCGGTCCGCCGACAGAGTCTCAGGTCACGTGAGGTTGCCGCGGGAACGCCTCCGGCACGTGAGCTCTGTCGCCGCGGACTACGCGGCGCCGTCCGGCAGCAGCCGCTCGCGCAGCCGCTCCCATTCCAGGTGCAGCCACGGGGCGCAGCGCTCCCGGTGCTCGGCGAGTTCGCCGTCCAGCTCAGCGGGCGAGACCCAGCGCACCGCATCGATTTCCGTGCGGTTGAAGGTGATCGATCCGGGGTCGACGGTGCCGAGATACACCCAGCACAGCTCGTGTTCGGAGCCGAACGTGCCGAACCGCGCGTGGTAGGTGAACGTGAAGCAGAACTCGAGATCCACGCTCAGGCCGAGTTCCTCGGCAAGCCGGCGGGACGTCGCCACTTCCATCGACTCGCCACGGCGCGGATGGCTGCACACGCTGTTCGCCCAATAGCCGGCCCACAACCGCTTGCCCGCGGCCCGCTGCTGCAGGAGCACTCGACCGTCGGAGTCGAGCAGGAACACCGAGAACGCGCGATGCAGGATTCCGTCCCCGTCATGGCAGCGTTCCTTCGTGTCGAACCCGATCTCACGATCGGCAGCGTCGACCAGGATCAATTCCTCGGCGTCCGACGAGACCACGGCGTCACGGTGTGGGCTGGTCAACCGACACCTCCAACGCCTCGTAGCCGGCGTCGCGCATCGCGCGGGCCACCCGTGGCCCGTCCTCCGGGCAGAGCGCGACGACGGCTCCGCCGCCGCCCCCGCCCGTCAGCTTCGCGCCGACCGCCCCAGCACGCCGCGCCACCTGTACGAGCTCCTCGATCTGCGGGCTGGAGACCTGCAGCGCGTTGAGCTGGCCCTGGCAGATGTTCATGAGTTCGCCGAGCTGCGCCAGATTCCCGCCCTCGACGGCGTCGACGGCCGCGAGCGCGAGCGAGTCGATGGTGTCGAAGATGCTCTCATACAAGCCCGGCTGGTGCTGCCAGCGCTCCCGCACCCGCGCGACGGTCGCGGCGGTGAGCGATTCGGTCCCGGTCAGACCGATCACGATCGGCAGCGGCGCCGGAACGTTCAGGGTTCGCATCACGGAGGTGGCACCGTTCCCGCCCGCAGTATCGCTCGCGCCGGCAATGTCGCCAACCTCGCCCGTCACGCCGGTCGGCACCGGCCGATCCGACCGGTGGAACAGGATCGTCTTCCCATAGGTCGCGACCGTGTTGTCCACGCCCGACGGCGTCCCGTGCGCGATCTTCTCGCATTCGAACGCGAGCCGGCACACCTGCTCGTCGGTCAAGCCCACCCCGTAGTGCGCATCCACCGCGCGCACGATCGCCACCGACAGCGCCGCCGACGAGCCCAGCCCCACCGCGCGCGGCACGCCGGGCTGGACGTGGATGCGCATCGACCGGCCGGCCAGGCCCAGCTCACCGAGCACCAGGTTCATCAGACCGAGGAACGACCCCGGCCGCGCGGCCGCCGGGTGCAGCCGCTGTTCCACCCCCCAGCGCGGGATCAGCAGCGACAGACCGTCTTCCGCGTCCTCCACGCGCGCCTTGATGGACAGTTGCAGCGGTGTGGCGATCGCGTGGCGCCCGTACACCACGGAATGTTCGCCGAGCAGGATCACTTTCCCGTATCCGACGGAGTAGACGGTGTCCGACCGGGCGGAGACGGACGGCGTCGCCGCTCGTTTCACGGAGCGGAGCTCGTCGATGATCTCGCGCGCCCGCCACACCTTGATCTCACCGTCGTCGAGCAGTCGCTCAACGACCTGGTCGAAGATGTCCGCATCCGCCCCGGCCGTCGCCGTCACCGACCGCGCATGGAGCGTCATATGACCTTGCTGGATCCCGTCGGTGGCCAGGGCTTTCAATGCGGAGAAGTTCTGCGCGAGGCCCACCGCCGCCATGATCTGCGCGAGCTCGGTCGCGGATTTCACGCCCAGGATCCGATGGTTCACGGCGACGGCGGGGTTCGACATCAGCGATCCGCCAACGGTTCCCACCTTCATCGGCATCTCGATGGAACCGACCAGGTTGCCGTCGGCGTCGACGGTCCAGCTCGTCAGCGAGGTGTACGACTTGCCGCGGGCGGCATAGGCGTGCGCGGCGGATTCCAGTGCGCGCCAATCGTTCCCGGTGGCGATCGCCACCGCGTCCACCCCGTTCATGATGCCCTTGTTGTGCGTGGTGGCCCGGTAGGGGTCGACGACGGCGAGGTTCGCCGCCGCCACGATCCCGTCGCGCACCTGCTCACCGGACGAGGTGTTCGTCGCGAGTTTGTCCACGCCGATCACCACCCGGGCCGACGCGAGCGCCCGGTCCGACAGGTTGGACAGGATGCGCATCAGCACCCGCCCGTCGGTGATCGTCTCGACGAGCGATGCGACGCCCTCGCACATCGTGTTCACCAGGTTCGCGCCCATCGCGTCGCGGGTGTCGACGAGCAGGTGCACCACCACCATGTCGCGGCTGCCGTCGGGGGCCGGGTGCACGTACACCTCGAGGTCCACCGCCCCGCCGCCGCGCGCCACCATCTTCGGGTGCATCGAGTTCGCGAGGTCCAGGATCTCGTCCTTACGTTGCAGCACCGCCGCCTGGGCGCGCGCCGGATCCTTCACCCCGAGCACCTGGATCTGGCCGATCAGGATCGGATCTGTCGCCCGCGCGGTGAAACCGCCGCTGGACCGGGCGATCTTCGCCGCGGAGGACAGTGCCGCGACGATCGAGGGCTCCTCGACCACCATCGGGATCACGTAGTCCTGGTTGTTGATGGAGAAGTTCATGGCCAGGCCGATCGGCAGCCCCATCACGCCGATCACGTTCTCGATCATCTTGTCGGCCCGGTGCACGTCCAGCACCTGTTCGCCGCGCAGCAGCATCTGGTACTCGGCGTCGGTGATCAGGCCCTCGCCGTGAATGGCGTCCAGCCGATCGGGCACCGCCATCTTGTAGAACCCTTTGATCCGTGATCCCACGTCCGTGTCCTTTGTCCTCGCCCGGTGTCCGATGCGACATCAGCTACCGGAGATGGTCAATCCCTGCGGCTCGACGGCCATATCAATGATGCGGTATCCGATCGCGCCGACCGCATGCCGAAAGGCCTCAATGTGGTCACCGTCTCCTGCAAACCCGATCCCGATATCGCCGCCGCCCGCGCCGGAAGGCTTATAGATGACGCCGCACTGGGCCGCGGCGTTCCGGATCTCGCGGTGTTCCGTGCCGACGATGTCGAGCCCGGCGGCGCGCCCGAGCTCGTCGAGCCGCGCGCCATACGCCTCGAAGGCGGCGAGCAGCGCGCCCGCGTCGGCCGTCTGCGCGGCTAAGACCCCCGCCTCGGCGATCGCGGCCAGACCGTCCAGGTGCTCACGGTACGGGGCTGGGTGGTCCTGCCGCCACGCCGAGAGCACCGCGAGCGATTCCGCCGTCGACGTCGATCGCCCGGTGAACACGCAGCACCACCGCACCCCGGCCGGCAGTGCGATCGGCTGCCCGGTGGGTGACGGACCATTTCCGCCGCGGTACGCCACGACTCCGCCGAGCAGGGACGCGGCGATATCCGCACCGCTGCCCCGCCCGCCCTGCATCGTCCGGTGCATCGCGACGAGTCGCGGCAGATCCGGCCGTGGTCGCCTGATAAATGCGTGCAGTGCACCGGCGAGCGCCACCGTGAGCGCGGCGCTGGATCCCAGACCCAGTTTCGCACCCCGCTCGTCGAAGAATGCCGTCGTGGAGAGCGCTGCCGCGAATCCGTGTGGGCGGCGGTCCGCATCGGGTTTTTCGAGTATGACGATGTTCCCGTGCCCGGGCGGTATCGCGTCGATATGGCCTGTGGCGGCCGGTGTCTCGCGCAGGCCATCGGTGTCTGTAGTGGACTCGATGACGTGGGTTACCAGGTGCAGCCGCTCGGCGGCCGCGTCGCCCGCATCCCACCGGACATGCCCACCGGCGGCCAGATGCCCCACGGCGTCGGTTCCGAGATCCGGTGCGTGGACACGAATCTCGTCATACTCGATGGGCGCGATGCGGACGGTGGCGCGGCGATTCACGGCGGCCACCAGCGCGGTCGCGCCCTCGAGGACGGCGTATTCGCCGAGCAGCATCAGCTTTCCGGGGGCGGACGCGGTGATCGTCACGCGGCGCCGCCGGTGTCGATGAGTGGGTCGATCAGCCGGGCCCCGGGGCCGAGCCCGGTGGTGCGCACGTCGAGAACCCCGGGCACTTGCCGGAGTGCGTCGGCCACCCGAGCGGCATTCTCCGGCAGGCACACCGCCTTCACCTGCGGTCCGGCGTCAACGGTGGAAAACGTTGCCACGCCGCTTGTTTCGCGCATGTAGCGGATCAGGTGCAGGCATTCGACGGTCGCGCCGTTCCAGTAGATCAGCGCGGGCCGGCTCGACAGCATCACGGCGTGCATGGTGGTGGAACTGTGCTCGGAGATGTCCGCGAGGGCCGCGAAGTCGCGCCGCTCGATCGCGGCTCGGGCCTCGGCCAGGGCCGCGGCGGAGCTCGCCGTCCACGCGGCGTACAGCGGCGACGTGCGTCGCGAGAGTTCCATGCCCGCACCGGAACTCGTGGCCTTGGCGGCGTCGCTGGTCACCGCGACCACCACCGTCAACGGCCACTCGGCCGGCGCCAGCAGGGGAGCGGCGACCGCGTCGGATCCGTCCGGTCGCTCACCCCGGGACATCTCGACGAAACCGCCGAAGACGGAGCGGGCCGCCGAGCCCGAACCGCGGCGCGCAAACTCGGAGAGCCGCTCCGGCGACAGGCCTAGGCCGAGCGCGGCGTCCGCCGCGACGACGAGCGCGGCGAATGCGGACGCCGAGGAGGCCAGCCCCGCCCCGGTGGGGAAGTCGTTCGTGGACCGCACTTCGGCGAACAGCGTCATGCCCGCTCGCGCGCGCAGAAGATCCAGTACCGCGGTGATTCTCGGGAGTTTCTCCGGAGCCGCCGCGCCGTTGAGGGTCAGGCTGTCCGCGCCGAGGTCGGGTGAGAACCGCACCCGGGTGCGCGTCCGCAGGCCGTCGAGCGTGATGGAGATCGACCCGGTCGCCGGCAGGTTGAGCGCGGTGTCGCGTTTGCCCCAGTACTTGACGAGCGCGATGTTGGGCTGCGCGACGGCGGTCGCGTCCAGCGGAGCCACGGTCCGGCAGGCCTCCTGTCTCGGTGGGCGGGCCCGATCGGCACGGTGCCGCCAGGGCGCCTCCACGGTACCCGCCGGGCGGTGGCTCCTCTGTCGAGTGGGAGTTGTGCAGAGTCTGGACGCTTCAAAACTCTGCAGCACTCCCACTCGACGGTACTGTGCGGCGTCAGGCCTCGTTGCGCCGGAGGTCGGTGCCGAGGTGTCGGGCCAGCTGCACCAGCACCCGTGCGCAATCGGCCGTGTCTCGCAGCGACACCCATTCCACGTCGGCGTGTGCCCCGTCTCCCCCCGGCCCGAACAGCACGGTCGGAATCCCGCGCGCGGCGATAAACGCCGAGTCCGCCCAGTAGCTCAGCCCGGACACGTCCGGTGCGTTCGCGCGGATGTCCCGGCAGGCATCCGACAGCGCGGCCACCAACGGATGCGCACCGGCCGTCTCCAGCGGCGGGCGGTGCATGAGAGTCCGTGCCGTAGCGCGGAAGTCCGGATCGGCGGACGCGCAGGTGGCGAGCAGGTGATCGACCTCACGCTCGATATCCTCGGGCGACTCGCCGGGCAGCGTGCGTCGCTCGATGGTGAGGCGGCATCGTTCGGGGATCGTCGAAGGCCCCTGCCCTCCTTCGATTACACCGGCGTGCACGGTGCCGGGGCCGAGGAGCGGGTGCGCGCGTGCCGCGAGATATCGGCCGAGGGCCTCGATTTCGACCAGCAGCGTTCCGGTCTTGGCGATCGCATCGACACCGAGCTGCGGTCTGGAACCGTGCGCCGCGACCCCCATGACGTCGATCTCGGTCCACACGAATCCCTTGTGCGCCACGCCGATCGCCATCTCGGTGGGCTCCGTGACGATGGCGGCATCGGCGACGAATCCGGCACCGAGATGGTCCAGAACCCGTTGGATGCCGAGGCTTCCGTGCTCCTCGTCGGCCACCGCCGCGACGACGACATCGACGTCCAGGCCGAGCCGGGCGGCCTCCCGGCACGCGATCAACGCGGCCGCGAGACCAGCCTTCATGTCGTAGCTTCCGCGGCCGTACAGGCGGTCGCCGTCCACGCGCGGGACAAGCGGATCGGTCATCGCGCCGAGGTCAACGGTGTCGAGATGCCCGCAGAGCAGCAGCGTGCGCGTGGTGGGTCGTGGTCCGGGCTGCTCTGCATTTGATTGCGCTGCATCTGATTGCGCTGCGACGGATGGCGCTGCGACGGATTCCGGGCGGGATTGCGCCGGGCGGGAACGCACCACGAGGGACGGCCTACCGTCGCCGGAATCGACCAGATCGACTGCCAGGCCCTGGGTCTCGCACCACGCGGCCACCCATGACGCGATCGACGCCTCGCCCACCCCGCCGCCGGGCAGCGACGGGTTCGTCGACTCGATGCACACCAGATCCGCAAGCAGGTCGGTGACCTCGGTGTCGAGATCAGTGTCCCTATCGGGCATGTGTCCCCCTTGAGGAAGCGGAAGGCGCTCTCACTACGACCTTTCGGAGATGACGTCGTTCGCGACTGCGCCGGATGCGCCGTCGTTGACCCGTGACGTGCTGGCTCCTTCGGTGCTGAGCAGGACCACCCGCGTCGAGGCATCCAGGCCGAGCGCCTCGATCCCGCCCGGCGTGCTCCTCGCCGCCTCGACGCCGGCGGCCGATGCCGCTCCGCACGGTCCGGAATCGACCCCAGCATGGCGCAGAATCGCTGCGGCCCGGGCGGATTCGTCATCGGTGACGCCGATTGCGGCATCCAGCCGTTCCAGGATCAGCGGCCAGGCGAGAGTCGATACCGTGCCGCAGTTCAGGCCGGCCATCGTCGTGAATGCCGATGTATCGACCGTCACCGGCTTCCCGGCGGCGAGCGACGCCGTCACACACGCGGCGGTCACGGGCTCCACCGACAGCACGCGCACCGGGCTGTGGTGGTAGTGCCGCAGCGCGGCCTGCAACAGCGATCCGACCCCGGTCGGCACCGCGATCACCGTCGGTGCGCCACCGGCCTGCTCATCGATCTCCGCGAACATCGTCGCGTACCCGTCCACGATCCAGCCGGGCACCTCCTGGTATTCGGGCCAGGAGGTGTCCTGGACGAGAACGTCGTCATCGGAGATCGACTGCGCGGCGAGAACGACGGCGGCGTCATAGATCTCGCCCGTGT
The DNA here is from genome assembly GCA_017848755.1 of Nakamurella sp. Classification (GTDB taxonomy): domain Bacteria; phylum Actinomycetota; class Actinomycetes; order Mycobacteriales; family Nakamurellaceae; genus Nakamurella. Next base: position 27,234 of record JAFIHI010000031.1, read on the forward strand.
CGAGAACCGTCGCCCCCTCCGACTCGATGGCGGCGACGGTGGAATCGGGCAGACCGCCGGGTACATAGATGCGCGCGGGCAGGCCGAGGAGTCGAGCCATGCGAGCCAGCGCGCGGCCGTGGTTGCCGTCCGTCGCGGTGACCAGCGTGACCGGCCTGCCGGATGACGCGAGCGCGGCCAATTCGGTGAGGGTCGCGCACGGCGGGGCCACGGATCGCGCCGACAGCGCCCGGTTCACGGCCCACGACGCACCGAGGATCTTGAAGGCGGGCAGCCCGAGGCGCGCCGATTCGTCCTTCACGTGCACGCTCGCGACATGCCAGCTCGCCGCGAGCTCCGGCACCGGCAGCAGCGGCGTCGGGGCATACCCGGGCATGCTGCTGTGGAATGCTCGCACGGCCGCTCCGCCGGGCAGCGCGGCGGGCCTTGCAGTAGGCCCCGCGGTTGGTCTTGCGTCCCGGCGATGGCCGATCGCGAAGGGGCGCGACGTCATAACCCATCTCAGCACGGCACGCCAGGGTCTCGGGTGACGGGGTTGCCGCAGGAGTCGATCTGGGACAGGGTGGGCCGATGGACGCCGAGCACATCGCGTGGAGCAGCGACACGGCCCAGGCCGACTGGATCGGGCCGCGCTTGTCTCCGTTCGGCAGCGGGGTGGTGACATCCGTCATCCCCAGTGGGTTCGACTCCTACGCGCGGCTGCTCCACCCGGCGCACGGGAGGAGCGGCGAGCCGGTGCGTTGGGCGGAGGTCGCCACGTGGAGCGGGGTGCCGCTGGAACGGGACGGCCAATTCGCGGACGTCGCCGTGCCGCGGCACCGTCCGGTCACGCCCAGCCCTGCGGCCGGCGGCCGCCCCGAGGAGGGCTCGCTGGAGTCCGCGGACGCCACAGCGCTGGTCGGCGTGCTGGAGGCACACACCAAGGCCGGGGCGCGCTGCTGGTTCTGCCTCTGGGAGGGTTTCGGGTGGTTAGGGGGCCAGGGCGTCGCGATGCTCACCTGGAGGCCGCGGCGCCGTTGGCCGCGAATCGCCGGACTGCTACGGCCACGGGTCGGAATGTCGCCTCGATTCGGGCGGCAGCCACGATTCGGGCTCCGATTCGGGCCGCTGTTCAGGGCCCGATCCAGGCCGCGGCCCGGCATCTGCCCGGGCCCGCAGCCGGAATTCGTGCCCACCGGCCTGGTGCCCGCGGCGGCGATCGCCGGGCCGCGGGTCGAGTTGCCGAACCGCAGCTACCTGCTGTATTCGGGCGAGGTGTCCGATGCCCTGGCGCTCCTCGTATCGGAACATCAGACGCCGAACCTCTGGTGGCCGGGCGATCGGTCCTGGTGCGTGGCGACCGAGATCGACCTCCCCTGCACCTATGTCGGCGGATCGGCCGAGTTGATCGACGCGATCCTCGCCGACCCGCGGCTGGAGGCGATGCCCGTGGCGGCCGAGGACAGCCACTGGTCCCGGGCACCCGCGTGGGTGGACGAGCGCGCGGACGCGGCGGCGCGAGAGCTGCTGGCCCACGGCCGGGCGACGGTGTCGACGCAGTGGGGGCCTGTCGAGGCGCGTCTACGCCGTCCGCGCCGCTGGCGTCACGGTGAGCTCACTATCGGCGGGCCCGGCCGGTCCGGCTGGACCCGAATCGACCGTAGGTCCGAGGCCGACCTGCATCGGAATGTGCGTCGGAGCATCGCCGGCGCGATCGTGGATACGGCCCTCGACGCAGGATCCTGATCCGCGCACACCGCGCCCTGGACAGCAGCGCACCGGATGCCGCTGCGCCGCTATGCCTGCGCGAAGAATTCGATCGCGATACCGTCCGGGTCCTTGACCGTTGCGACGTTCGCCGGCGGCACGCTGATCGGGCTGTGCTCGATGCCGAGCGAGTCGAGATCGGCGAGCCACGACTCGATCTCGCGCCGGTCGGCGCAGGCGATCGACAGGTGGTCGAGCCCGACCCGGGTCTCGCTGAACCGGTCGGCCGGGTCGGTCGAGTCGTGTTGCTGCAGGCCGAGCATCACGCCGTCGCCGAGCATCAGCGCCCGTTTCCACCCATCGCCCGCCATGTCGCGGATGCGCGTCATCTTCAGCGCGCGGGTGTACCAGTCGACGCTCGATTCGAGGTCGGTGACGGTGAGGCTGACATGGCTTATCGCGTTGACGGTGGGCATGTCCCCATCATGGCACCACCGCGTCGTGGCACCAGGTGCGCACCGGTCGCATGCCGCAGCGCGGACTCTCGGGCGCCGGAGCTACTGTCCGCTACACCCGCGTGATCTCGACGCGCCACTGCTCCGGACCTTCATCGACGTACGTCCACTCGAATTGGTCCGGCCACATCGCGTCCGCCTGGTAGCGCAGCGGTAGCGGGTCGTGGTCGTTGATGAGCACCAAGGTCCCCGCGTCGGTCAGTGCCTGCATCTTGCCCAGGATGATCCCGTGCCTCGCCTGGTGCGAGAGTGCCCGCACGTCAAGCTCTTCGGTGCCGCTGATCGGATCGATCCGCGCGCCCCCGCCGACCGGTTCCGGCATCTTCGCCACCGCCTCGGGTTCGCGCCGCGCGCCGCCGGCCAGCTCCGGCTTCGCATCGAGGACCTCCGCCAGCGGGACCCCGGCCCGCTGCAGCGCCGGCAGTAGCAGCTCGTCTTCCTTGGCGAGGTGCCCCTCGAACACCGCCCGAACGGCTCCCGCGGCCGCCGCTGCCTCGGCGGGGTCCGTTACGGCATCCAGGTCCTCGAACAGCGATCGGATGCGCGCGTGGTCGTCGAGAAGTCCCTGTACGAGCAGCGCCGTCCCCTCGCGCTCCCGCCCGCGCGCGTACACGGCCGCCTCCTCCGCCTTGACATGCGGCAGCACATCGGAGCGGTACCAGCTGAACAGCGCTACGGACTCGGTCGACGCATCGCCCTCGGCAGCCGCCTCGACCACTGCTCCGGCGAGGTCGGCCAGTCGCGCGGCCAACCGCCGGTGATGTGCCCACAACTCCCCCAGTGCGTGCGCGGATTCCGTTGTGTCGGCAGGCATGTGGGCTCCCCTGGTGTGCTGCGGCGTATGCGCGCATCGTCGCGCGATGTTTTTCACTATAAACCCGTGTAAAAGGTCGATGCGTGCCGGCGGTTCCGAAAAACCGTTCCGTGCCCGCCGCTCAGTATCGGGTATGACGAAAACCTCGGGCCGCGCTCGATGCCGATACGGTGAGCGCGCCGAGCGCCGTCGCGATGGTGAGCCACCACACGGCCACGCCGGCATCCGCCAGACCCGCCGTCGCGACGATTGCCGCCACCACGGCCGCGGCGATCCGCCAGTCGTCCCCGACGATGAAATCCCACCAGAAGGCCCCGAAGGCTTTCAGCCCGCGCAGGTAACGGGCGATCCTCCGACTCGTGTGCGGGGCCGCGTTCGTGCTGCGATCCGCGGCAGTGCCCGAAATGGCAGTGGCGTCCGCGGCGGGGCGCGGCGCAGTACCCGGCCCCGCCCGCGGTTCGACGCTCGACTCCGCTTGCGATGCCGCATCTTTCAGGGAGTTCGCGGCGGCAGGGGACGCGACCAGCGGCATGTGTCTGCGTGTGGCGGCCGCCGTGCGCCGCCGGAGCAGTGCCACCAACAGCACGCCGACCACCAGCACGAGCGCGATCAGCACCGCCAGCGCCGCGTCCCGGCCCGGCCACGAGTCGCCGGCGCCCTCCGTCGCCCAGAACGCGCCGAACGACGTCAACAGCACCCCCACCACGAACTTCATCGTGTTCTCCGGGATGCGCGCGAGGGGACCGCGAACCGCCAGCCCGGTCGCCGCTACGAGCACCACCGCCGCACCCGCGGCGAGCGACGCGGCACCGATGTGCCCCTGCGCCGAACCGAACGTGATCACGATGAAGGCGACCTCCAAGCCCTCGAGCAGCACGCCCTTGAACGCGAGAGTGAAGCCGTACCAATCGTTCACGAACGCGTACCGGCGGTATCCGGCGCGCCGCGCCGCGCTCAACTGCGTCTGGTAGATGGCGTCTTCGTCATGCAGGTCCTTGAGTCCGGAGGCCCGCAGCACCGCCTTGCGCAACCAGCCCAGGCCGAACACCAGCAGCAGCGCGCCGACCGCCAGTTGCAGTGCCCCCAGCGGCACGAGCGTGAGCGCCGGTCCGAGGCCGCCGACGATCGCGACCAGCGCGGCGAGCCCCGCGGCGACACCTTGCATGGCCGAATGCCAGCCGCGCGCGGTGCCCGCCGCCAGCACGATGGTGAGTGCCTCGACCGCCTCCACCAGGCAGGCGAGAAACACCGCCAGCACCGGCACCGCAACGCCCATCGTCGCCTCGCTCCCCGGGCGCCGACGGCCCGGCGACAGCAACGATAGTCGCGTGCGCACAACCTATCTGCGAGACGCCCGAGCGGTCGCCGAGATCTCGTGCGGTGCGGGTGCGTGAGTCCCGCGAGGCGCCGATCAGCGGCGGCTCAGCGCATCGCCACCTCGCCGCTGTGCCGCGTCTCAGCGGCCGAAAAGCCTTTTGAACACACTGTTCTCGGACCGGTACTGCGCGATCTCGGCAGCAGAATGGCCGCGGCATCGTTCGCTCTTCGGTACGCCCGCGAGGGCCAGCTCGACGTGGTTGCCACACCCGGCCCACGTCGTCTTGGAGCACATCTTGCAGCGAACTGCGTGGCACATAGGTTCTCCTTGTCGCACCCAGTGCGGCATCGTCGCCGCACCGGAACACTGTAGCGCAATACCCGGTGGGGTATAGTAACCCAGTGAGGGTTATGGCCGATCGAGTATGACGACGTTCGTGTTCCGGCCCGATCAAGGATCGATGCGCAAGGAGTGCTCGCGATGGATTACAGCATGATGGTGAAGGTCGACACCGCGTACGACGATACGGTCGCAGCGACCCGGGAAGCGCTCGCAGACAACGGTTTCGGTGTGCTCACCGAGATCGACGTGCGCGCCACCCTGAAGGCGAAGCTCGACGTCGATGTTCCGCCGCAGATCATCCTCGGCGCGTGCCGGCCGCCACTCGCGCATCGCGCGATGCAGGCCGACCCGTCGATCGCCACGCTGCTGCCGTGCAACGTCGTGGTGCGCGAGGTCGACGGTGGCTGCGTCGTCGAGGCGATCGACCCGACTGCGATGATGTCCTTCGCCGGCGAGTCGGAGGCCCTGGCCGACGTCGCCGCGGACGCGAGCGCGCGTATTCGCGCCGCGCTGGACAGCCTGACAAAGGCGCGGGAGGCATCGTGAGACTCGCCGATGAGTCCATGGCTCCGGTGATCAACCGGCTCAAACGCGCGCACGGCCAATTGGCGGGTGTGCTGCGGATGCTCGAGGAGGGACGCGACTGCGAGGCCGTCGTGACCCAGCTCGCCGCCGTATCGAAGGCGCTGAGCCGGGCCGGTTTCGCCATCGTCGCGACCGGCATGCAGCAGTGCCTGCGCACCGAGGGAACCGAGGGCGCCGTAACGGAGGGCCCAGCAAGAGAAAGCACAGCAGGAGTCGGAGCCGGCGATGCGGACTCGGGCGACACCCCGGCCGCTGCCGCCCCGGACATCGCGAAGATGGAGAAGCTCTTCCTGACCCTCGCCTGAGGGCGTACGCCCGCGGTGCTGCGGCGCCCTGTGAGCGGTGCGACACACTGGAAGCCAGGTCGCCCAGCACCTGCCCGGCCCCGACGTATCGTCATACTCGACGGTTGAACTCCATGACGGTGCGCCAGTTTTCCCGCGGCGCGCTTGTCTCGCGCACGAGATCGCCGTACACATCGGCGATCTCGTTCTCGTCGAAGCCATCCGTGCCGAGTAGCCCGTTGATTGTGACGGTGGCGCAGTGCACGCCGTGCGGCGCCAGTTCGGCGGCGAATCCGCGGACGAGCGCGCGCAGCGCCGCCTTTTGCACCGACAGCGACGGGGCGCCGGGGGTCGGGGCGTCGGCCGCCGCCGAACCGGTGGCGAGGATCGTGCCGCGGCCGCGCTCGATCATGCCGGGCGCCACCGCATTCGCGATAGTGGCCAGACTGGTGGTGCCGACGGCCAGGTCGGCGAGCAGATCGGCTTGCGTCAACGTGGTCGCGCCGGCGTCCCGCCAGGTCGAGACGTTGTGCACCGCAACGTCGAAGGCGCCGGTTTGCTGCGACAGCGCGTCGATCGCCGCGGTCAAGGCGCCGGCGTCGGCGACGTCCGCTACCGCAGCGAAGGCCGACAGCCCCTCGGCACCCAGCGTCCGGGCCACATCCGGCGCGGCCCGCCCGATCAGGCCGAGGGGACGCCCGCCGGCGGCGAGCCGCCGCGCGATCGCCGCCCCCAATCGCGGGCCCGCGCCGACCACTAACACCGCATCTGCACCGGAATCGACCATGCCGCCAGCCTATGACGGGTGCCCGGATCCGGTAGGCTACAGGGCGCGCAGTGTGCTTGAGCGTGCAGCGAGCGGAAAGAAGGGTTGCCGTGTTCGATTCGTCGTACACGCGCGAGCGCCTGCTCGTCGGTACCCGCACCGCGATCGTCGCCGCGGTCTGCTCGTGTCCGCGCGGTCACGCCTGGGCCTGAGTCGGCACACGGGACGCGGCGCGTCTGCCGGGACTGCCACGCTCCTGACGGCGCACCCTCTCGTTCGTCCGTCTCCGCCTTTTTCACGGCCTATTTCTTTCACTCGCGCCGTCGCTGTGGTCCCGTCCCCGAATCATGCGGGGTGAACGGCGCCACTCCTGTACGTGAATCGAAAAGCACCACTCGGCAACACGTCTCACAACAATTTCACCATTCGAGGAGCTCCCCCATGGCACAGATCTATTCGAACGTCACCGAACTCGTCGGCCGGACCCCACTCGTCCAGCTCAACCGCATCACCGACGGCGCCGCGGGCACCGTGCTCGCGAAGCTCGAGTTCTACAACCCGGCCAACTCCGTGAAGGACCGCATCGGCGTGTCCATCGTCGATGCGGCCGAGAAATCCGGCGATCTCCCGCCGGGAGGAACGATTGTCGAAGCGACCAGCGGCAACACCGGCATCGCGCTCGCCATGGCCGCCGCCGTGCTGGGCTATCGCATGGTGCGGATCATGCCGGAGGACCTGGCGGTCGAGCGCGCGCAGACCAGGCAGGCCGACGGCGCCGAGCGGATCCTGAGGGC
>JAFIHI010000032.1 GCA_017848755.1 Nakamurella sp.
TAGCGGTTGAAGGGTGCCGCCTTCACCCCGACGGTCGAAGGCTGATCCGCCAGCCGACGCCACCAGGAGCTGTCCAGCGGACGGCCGCCCACCGCCGGCTGCAGGTAGAAGCCGAAGACCGGCAGCACCTCGCCGACGGCCGCACAACGGTCCAGCAATTGGTCGTCGGTGTAGTGCGCCAGACCACCGGGAGACACCAGCGCGATCTGGTAGCCGAGGCTGCGCGCCAGCTCGGCCTCCGCCACAGCCTGCGTGGTGGGGCCGGTGACCCCGACGATGCGAAGGATCCCGTCGCGCGGATGGGCCTCGATCTCCTCGGCCGCCAACTCCAGCACCGGCCGGAGCAGGCCGAGTTCCGGGCGATGCACCGCGAACTGGGTGGTGTGCACGGCGACGGCCACGCCGCCGGCTCCGGCATCCAGGTAGTAGCGGGTCAGCGCGCGCTGACGGCGCTCGTCGAGCCGGCGCCGCTCGTCCAGAGCGAGCGGGTGAGCGGGGATCACCTGCCCACGATGGAGCGCGGCGTAGGCCAGCGGATCCAGCGCGGCGGCCATCCGGGCAGACACGGGTGCCGACATCAGAAGGCGCCGTCTCGTCGCTCGAACTTGGTCGGCTTGTCCCAGACCTGGCCGCCATTCCGAAGCCAGTCGGTGACCATGTCGAACATCTGGCCGAGACTGCGGTCCGGGTAGCCGAACAGTTCGTGACAGAGCATGGCGTTGCTCAGCAGGCTGGTCGGCAGCTCGCTGCCACCGAAGATGGGTTCGACACCCAGCCGGCGGCCGAGCTCGGTGGCCACCGTTCGCACCGACGCGGTTTCCGGGCCGGCCAGGTTCAGCACGAACGGCGGCGAATCCGCATGGGCCAGCGAACGCAGCACGACGTCGTTGGCGTAGCGCTGCCACACCACGTTGACCGTTCCGGTCTCCAGGTTCACGGGCTGGTGGTCGAGAATCGCCTTGGCCAGATCCACCAGCACGCCATAGCGCGGCTCGCACGCGTAGTTGAGCCGGATGAGGGCGACTTTGGCGCCATGCTTCCGGCTCCCGTACGTGAATACCTGCTCCCTGCCCAGACAGGTGATGGCGTATTCACCGACCGGGGCCGTGGGGTGATCCTCTCGTGGGCCGCCGGTGCGCGGCTCCATCAGGGGATACACGTTCCCCGTGGACAGTGCGCTGATCCTGGCCGACGCGTAGCGCCGCACCACCGCCGACGGCAGCACGGTGTTGATCATCCAGGCCTCGTCCGGCCGACTCGCGGTGCCGAACTTGGCGCCCACCAGGAAGACCACCTGCCCGGCGTCCGGCAACTGTTTCACCGCCTCCAGATCCTTGAGGTCCGCGGTGACGGTGTTGACACCCCTGCTTGCCAGGGAGCTCCGGGTCGCCTCATTCGTCCAACGAGACACCGCGGTGACCGGAGTGTCGTCACGGCCCGCCGCGTCCAAGGCCCGGCGCGCCATCGTGGTGATGCCGGTGCCCATCTTCCCGCCTGCGCCGAGCACGATCAGGCCGCGGTCGTCCCAGTTCCGGGCATCATCGACCAGGTCGTGGCCAGGCCGGCTCAGTTCGGACTCCAGTTCGGTTTCCGTGGCGAACATCAATGCTCCTGTGGTGCGGTGGTGGTCAGGTCGGTGGCGCCGCCGGTCGCGCGGTGCGGGGTGCGTCGGTAGGCCGGATTCGCGATGACGTCCGGCCCGAGGTCGAGAACGTCGCGGCAAGCAGGTCGGCGAGATAGCGTCCGGCCTCCTGGGGCTCCGGCCAGCTCCGGCGCCGCGCCGGGTCCGACCAGTACCTCCGCCTCGGGATGGATCTTGATACGGGTACCCGACTTCCCGACGTCGACAACGACATAGGACTGCCCGTTCACGGGTGCTCCTAGTACAACCCGCAGGGCGCGGGCGGGTCGATGCCGACGCTGCCCGACCGCACGGTCAGGAGGTCAGGCGCGCGAGAGGCCAGCGTCTCGTTGGCATCTGGGGCGTACTGCAGGCTGTTGCACTCGAACGCCGGGTAGGAGAGCGGCAGGTGGCTGGCCAGGCGCGCGGAATGTAGCAGGGCAATGTCGACCGCAGTGAGATCCTGCACGGTGACATAGGCGCTCCGGGCTCGCGCATACGCCTGGCAGAGGATCGAGAACGATTGCCCCTTGCTGGCCTTGATCACCGCGCCGGACCATCCGCGGCGGAGGAACGCAGGCAGATCGGTGGGATCCGTCAGGCCCTCGTCCGCGAGAACGGGTACCGGCCACTGGCCAGCCGGCGGCTGCAGATCGAGCACCGACCGAGGGACCGGTTGCTCGATGTAGCGGACCGATCGCAGCACACCGGCCTTGGACAACGCCGTGAGAAGGGCGTCGAACCCGTCCACCGCCGCGTAGCCCTCGTTGGGGTCCAGGGCGAGACCGATCCGACCGCCCAGTGATTGTGCCGTCGTAAGGATCTGCTGCGTGCGGTGCAGGTCGGCTTCGGCGTCCCCGCTGAGTTTGATTTTCAGCTCCCGCACCCCGTCCGCACGGATCCTGTTGCCCAGCGGCGAGTCCGCATCGATCGCGTCGGCCAGCCCCACCACGTGCTGCACCGGTAGACGACGCCGCGCCGGCCCGAGTCGATAGCCCGCTGGCCCGAGATCGACGGCGAAGATCCTCCGGCAGGCATCGGCCACCGCGCCGGCCTCATAGAGCTCGTAGAGTCCGGCTCCGGCGGCTCGCGACCATCCGTCGTGCGCTGCGTTGTCGATCGCGGCGATGCACAGCATGCGGGCGAGCGCCGGCACGCCCGCCGCTCGCGGCTCCTCCTGGGCCGTGGCGGCGAGCCGTTGCCAGAGCAGGAACGGATCGCCCTCGCCCACCTGGTCGGCCTTCGCTGCCAGCGCGACGGTCAGCTCGCGCAGGGCTGCGTCGCGGTCGACGATGGGACCTGGCGCGGGCCATGACCACGGCACCGAGAGCATGGCAGCGCCGATGCCCTGCGCGCGA
>JAFIHI010000033.1 GCA_017848755.1 Nakamurella sp.
CGTCGAGTTCTCGCATCACGAGGGCGCGCCGAGGCAGCAGGAGAGCGACCTGCGCTACGCCGAGGCCATCGACATGGCGGACAACATCATGAGCCTGCGGTACGTGGTCAAGGAGGTCGCGCGCACCCAGGGTGTGCACGCGTCCTTCATGCCCAAACCCTTCCCGCAATACCCGGGATCGGCTCTGCACACGCACTTCTCGCTCTTCGAGGGCGAGACGAACGCGTTCCACGATCCGGGGCAGCCCAACCAGATGTCCGCGACAGGGCAGGCGTTCGTCGCCGGCGTGCTGCGCCACGCCCCCGAGCTCACGGCGGTCTGCTGCCAGTTCGTCAACTCCTACAAGCGCCTGGTGATGGGGGAGGAGGCGCCGACCGCGGTGTCCTGGGGGCAGGCGAACCGCTCCGCGTTGATCCGAGTCCCCAACTATTCACCGCAGCGATCCGCGAGCCAACGGATGGAGATCCGCCTGCCGGACTCCGCGTGCAATCCCTACCTGATGATCGCGGTGGTGCTGGCCGCCGGCCTGGAAGGCATCCGGCAGGGCTACGAGCTGCCCCCGGAGGCCGAGGAGGACGTGTCCTTCCTCACGCCGGCGGAACGTAAGGCGGCGGGGTACGCGGATCTGCCGCTGTCCCTGGGGTCGGCGCTCGCCATGATGGAGTCGTCCGATCTAGTGGCGCACGCACTCGGCGAGCACGTCTTCGAGTTCTTCCTGCGCAACAAGGCCGCCGAATGGGAGACCTACCGGCGGCAGGTCACGTTCTTCGAGCGGCAGCGCTACCTGTCGTTGTAGCTGTCGCTGGAGCCGGGCTGGCTGTCGCTGTCGCCAACTCGTGGCCGGCGAGCGTCAGTCGACCACGTCGCCGCGGTCCACCCGCGGCCGCGGGACGCGCCACTTGCGGATCAGGCAGGCCCGGTTGAAGGCGTAGAAGCCCAGCGCCGAACCCTTCATCGACTGGCCGGTCTTGTCGCCCTTCGGGAACTTCGCCCGCACCTTCCGGGACAGCCGCCTGCCGAACACCACCGAATCGGCCACGGCGGCAAGGATCATCACCATCAGCACCATCGGGCCGAACTGGCTGATGTACGGGTTCTGGATGAGGAGTGTGAAGAACGACAACAGTGCGACGGGCAGCAGCAGCCCGGCTAGATTGCGACGGGCGTCGACCAGATCCCGCACATAGGCGCGGACCTCGCCCTTGTCGCGGGGCATGACGTAGGCGTCATCGCCGCGCATCATCCGCTCACGGCGTTCGGCGATCATGGTGCGCCGCTCGTCTTTCGTGAGCTTGCGCCCGGCCGTCGTCTGCTTGGAGCGCTTGTACGCCTCGCGTTGCGTGAGCGGCGGGGGAGCCACCGGGCCGCGGCGACGTTCCGCGTCGCGGCGCTTCGGGGTGGGGCGGCCCTTGCCCGCTGCCGGCGCCGCACTCTCCTCGGCCGTGGCCTGGTCGGCCTCCGCCGTTGCCTGGGCGGTTAGCTCGGCGGGCTTCCTGCGCAACAAACTCACATCCCCCAGCCTAAGGCAGGCAGCGGGGCGGTCCGGCATCTGGCATCATCGTCTCGGGCGGGATCGGCCGCAGTGCGCGCGTTCCGCGCCCGTCCGGCCGAAGGTCATCCGTGACCGGCCCGGGCTCGACGCGGACAGGAGTACGCCATGACGACAGCACAAACCTCTACCACGGATCGGACCCACAACGTGCGGCTGACCGAGGCGGCGGCGGCGAAGGCCAAGGCGTTGATCGACCGCGACGGCAGCACCGGAATGATGCTGCGGATGGCGGTCCAGCCCGGCGGATGCTCCGGGTTGCGCTACGAGCTGTTCTTCGACGACCGCACCCTCGACGGCGACACCGTGGTGGAGTTCGGTGGTGTGCCGCTGGTGGTCGACGAGATGAGTAAGCCGTATGTCGACGGCGCGACCATCGACTACGCGGACACCATCGAGAAGCAGGGATTCACGATCGATAACCCCCATGCGCAGAACTCCTGCGCGTGCGGCGATTCGTTCCACTAGTCGCCGGGGATCGCAAGAACACCGTGAGCGCACCGCAGCGTCGGGCGGGCCGCGTCGTCGTCACCGGCTCGATCGCCACCGATCACCTGATGCACTTCCCCGGTCGCTTCACGGACTCGCTGCTGCCGGACCAGCTCGACCGGGTGTCGCTCTCCTTCCTGGTCGACGACCTGATCGTGCGGCGCGGCGGCGTCGCGGCGAATATCGCATTCACCATGGCCGTCCTCGGCGCACGCCCGGTGCTGCTCGATGCGGTCGGCCATGACTTCGCGGACTACGACGCGTGGCTCGGCCGGCACGGCGTCGAAACCCGTTTCGTGCGGCGCTGTGACGACGTCGCCACCGCCCGATTCGTGTGCACCACTGACGAGCAGATGAACCAAATCGGCTCGTTCTACGCGGGTGCGATGTCCCGCGCACGCGACATCGAACTCGCCCCCGTGGTGCACGCCTTGAACGGGGTCGACCTCGTCATGATCAGCGCGGGCGACCCGGACGCCATGACGCACCACGCGGTGGAATGCCGACGGCAGGGATGGGCCTTCGCCGCCGATCCCTCCCAGCAACTCGCTCGGATCGACGCGGCGCAAGCGCGTGAGCTGGTGATGGGCGCCGAGATCCTGTTCTCCAACGACTACGAACTCGGCCTGCTCAAGGCGAAGACGGGCTGGACAGCCAGCCAGATCGCCGAGCAGGTTCGCCTGCGTGTGACCACACACGGCGCGAACGGCATCGAGGTCGAGCACCGCGACGGCAGCCGATTCCGCGTTCCGGTGGTCCCCGAACATGGCAAGGTTGATCCGACGGGGGTCGGCGACGGGTTCCGCGGCGGCTTCCTCGCCGGGCGCGCGGCCGGACTGCCGATGAAGCGGTGCGCCGAACTCGGATCTCTCATGGCCACGATGGTGCTCGAGACGGTCGGCACGCAGGAATACTCGTTCGATGCCGCCGAGGCCGAGGCTCGACTGAAGGATGCCTACGGGTATGACGCTGCTCGGGAGATCAGCGACGCGGTGGGCTGGTAGCCCGTCGGCCTCCGGGACCGCGGCGGCGGTGTCACGGCTCCGAGTCTCACGGCTCCGAGTCTCACGGCTCCGAGTCTCACGGCTCAGATGCGGACGGGATAGGCAGGCTCCGGCACCTGAGGGCTGATCGCCCCGGTGACGAAGATTCCGTGCCAGAGCAGGAAGACCAGAATCGTCCAGATGCGCCGGGAGTGATCCGCACGCCCGGCACGATGATCGTCGAGCAGGGCCAGCACGGCCGCCGGGTCGAAGAACTCGTCCGTCTGCGCGCTGCGGATGATCTCCCGCGCCCACTCGTACGATCCCTCCGCCAGGTAGTGCCGGATAGGCACCGGGAAGCCGAGCTTGCGGCGATCGATCACGTGTGGCGGGACGATGCCGGCCAGGGCTCGGCGCAGTGCCAGTTTGGTGGTCTTCCTCGTCACCTTCTGTTCCGGCGGAATACTGCGCGCGACGTCGAACACCTCCCGATCCAGGAACGGCACCCGAAGCTCCAGGGAGTTGGCCATCGTCATCTTGTCGGCCTTGACCAGGATGTCGCCGCGCAACCAGGTGAACAGGTCGATGTGCTGCATCCGCGCGATCGGGTCCCAGCCGGCCGAGTCACGGTAGACCGGATCGGTCACGTCCCGGAAGGACCGGCCTGGGTCGTACCGGCGGAGCAGGCCCGCGAGCTGCTCCTCGCGGAAGATTCGCGCATTGCCGTAGTAGCGCCCCTCGAGGTCGAGGGCGCCCCGGCGTAGCAGGTCCTTGCCGCGCACGCCGTCCGGCAGGGCGCGGCCGACGGCCGCCAACCCCCGCCGCAGCGGGGACGGCAGCGAGGTCAGAGCCCTGAGGCTGGACGCTTCCCGGTAGATGGTGTACCCGCCGAACAGCTCGTCGGCGCCCTCGCCGGACAGCACGACCTTGACCTGCTTACGCGCCTCGTTCGCGACGAAGTACAGCGGAACAAGGGCGGGATCGGCCACCGGGTCGTCGAGGTACCAGATGATCAGCGGCAGCGTCTCGGTCAGCTCCTGCTCGCTGACCATGCGCACGACGTGCCGCACACCGATCGCGGCGGCGGATTCCGCTGCCACATCCACCTCGGAATAGCCCGGCCGTTCGAATCCGGCGGTGAACGTGACGAGGTCCGGGTTGTATTTCTTGGCGAGCGCCGCGATCGCCGTGGAGTCGATACCGCCGGACAGGAAGGCTCCGACGGTCACATCGGCCCGCATGTGCTTGGCGACGGAATCGTCGAGCACCTCGGCGATGCGCCGATAGAGATCGCCGTCACCGTCGAGTGCGTGATCCGGCGCGAATGTCGGATGGAAATACCGCGAGATGACGACGTCCGCACCGGGACGCAACACGAATGAACAGCCCGATTCGACCTTCGTGATGTGCGAGTCGATGGTGGCCGGCTCAGGCACGTACTGGAGCACGAGGTATTGCTGCAGGGCCACATCGCTGACACCGGCGCCGTCCGTCATCTCGCGGAGCGATTTCGCCTCGGAGGCGAATGCCACGCCGTTGCCGGTATGCGCCAGGTACAGCGGCTTGATCCCGAACGGGTCGCGGGCGCCGAACAGCACCCGGTCGCGCGTGTCCCAGATGAGGAATGCGAACATGCCGCGCAGCCGCTGCACGCTGTCGGGGCCCCAATGGTGGTAGGCGGCGAGGATCGCCTCACCATCGCCCTGAGTCGCGAACTGAGCCCCGCATGATTCGGCGAGCTCGGCGCGCAACTCGAGGTAGTTGTAGATCTCGCCGTTGAAGACGAGGGCGTACCGGTCGGGTTCGTCGGCCGGACCCCAGCGCAGCGGCTGATGCGAATGCTCCAAGTCGATGATGGACAGCCGGTTGAACCCGAACGCCACATCGCGGTCGTGCCAGACTCCGGCGTCGTCGGGCCCGCGGTGACGCGCACATCGCATCCCTGCCTCGATCGCCGCATCGAAGGATGCCGCATCGCCGGCATGTGAGACGAACCCCATCAGACCGCACACTGCCGTCGATCACCCCTCCACTCGCCGCGAACGTGCTGCCCATACTGCCCGATCGCCCGGCGGCGCGCCGACCCATCCCCGCGCGGTGGGTGCTGGCGCCGTCGAGTAATCTGACAGACAATCCTGAAGACGAATCGGGGACGCACCGGTGGGTCGGTCGGCACCACCGGCGGGAACGGCGCCGTCAGACGCCGTGACGAGGAAGGCGCATTCCGGGTGGCTAGATCTCGGGCGGCACGCCGCTTGCTGCTTGCCGGGTTGCTGGTCGTGGCCGCGGTGGTCACCAGCGGGTGTTCGCTGGCGGACCTGCCACGTTACGGGTGGCCGCTCAGTGCGAGCGTGCAGGGCGAGAAGCTGCAGCACCTCTGGTCGGGGATGTTCACCGCGGCACTCGTCGTCGGCGTCATCGTGTGGGGCCTGATGTTCTGGTGCTTCATCGTCTACCGGAAGCGGAAGAACTCTCCGCTGTATCCGAAGCAGACGCGGGAAAATCTTCCGGTCGAGATGGTGTACACGGCCGTGCCGTTCCTGATGGTGGCGGTGATCTTCTACTTCGGTGTCACGGTGCAGAACGAAGCGCTGAAGATGAACCCGAACCCGGACGTTACCGTCGACGTCACGGCATTCAAGTGGGGCTGGGACTTCGGGTACGAGGGCACCACGGTGCCGAGCGGGGGCGAGGTGCACACCATCGGGACCTCCGACGAGGTGCCGGTGCTGGTGCTGCCCAACAACAAGACCATCGAGTACGTGCTGTCCAGCAAGGATGTGGTGCACTCGTTCTGGGTGCCGGCCTTCGATTTCAAACGCGACGTCTTCCCCGATCCGGCGAAGAACAACACGGACAACCGGTTCCAGACCACGCTGCAGCATGAGGGAGCCTGGGTGGGGCATTGCGCCGAGTTGTGCGGCACCTACCACTCCGCGATGAACTTCGAGGTGCGATCCGTTCCGGACGACATTTACGCCGCGTACATCTCGGCGCGCGAGGAGGGCCTGGATGCGGCGGCCGCGCTCAAGAAGGTCGGCGACTCGCACCCGAACTGCGGCGCGCTGTGCAGCCCGACCGCGACGACGACGTACCCGCTGACCACCAACCGGCAGTCGAAGGCGCCGACGATAGTTCCGGCGAATGTGGGGAGCAATGACAACTGACCAGGTCGACCGGCGCACGCCCGATACGGAACGTGCGGGCGGTGGGCGCCCGCCGCGCGGCCTGAAGGTCGAGGCGTACGTTTTCTTCGCGACCGCCGCGTTTTTCATCGCGTCGACCGTGGTGTACGGATTGTGGAGCCGCGAGCCTGCTGGCATCGTCGCTTTGCTGCTCACCGGTGTGATGCTCGCGATGATCGCCACGTTCCTCCTGTTCAGCTCGAGGCGTCTCGAGCAGGCGAGGCCCGAGGACGATCCGCTCGCGGAGGTGGCCGACGGTGCCGGCGACGTCGGGTTCTTCCCGGCGGCCTCGTACTGGCCTTTCGCGCTCGCCGCATCGGCCATGTTGACCGCCATCGCCGTCGCGTTTTGGATGGTGTGGCTGATCGTGATGGGCTTCGGATTCCTGTTCCTCGCCGTCGCAGGGTGGCTCTTCGAGTACCAGCGGGCGCACGCATCGCACTGACCGGCGAGCGGCATCGGCGCCCCGGGACACGGCTTCGTGCCCGGGGCGTTGTCGTCTTCTGGATCGTCTTCTGGACGGTCCTGAGAGGTCGGCATGCCTGGCGCAGCATGTCCAGAGGGAGCGTGGTGGCGAACGCCGTCATAGGCGGTCGGCGCTCAGGCGAACGACTATCGACGTCACGAATGTCGTCATAAGCGGTCGGCATTCGCGCGAATGCTGCGCTGTGCGAGAACGCCTGCTGACGCGAACGACTATCGGGACGACTATCGATGACGCGAACTGCGGCTGCACGGCCGGCTGCCCATTGTTCGGTCGCCAACGCCAACGGCGGCCGCCCCGTCGAACAGGGCGGCCGCCGCTTCCAGGGTTGTCAGGCGTTCTCGCGTCGGGTGCGCGCCCGGCTAATCGCGGGTGAGCTCCCTGCCGGCCGATGCGCCGGTCGACACCTCGGCCGATTCCTCGTGTTCGTAGTCGATCGTTCCGGAGGTGTCCTTCGGGGACCAGATGCCCGGGACGGCGTGCCCCGCGGCCCCCAGCTCGTTGATGTGCTTCGGCACCGCAGCACCCTGGTACGCCAACGGGATCGGGTGGCCGTGCTCGTCCACGTCGCCGAGCGGCTGGTGCACTTCGTAGAACTCGCCGGTGGGCGAGCGGCGGACGATGCCCGTCTCGATGCCGTGTTCGAGCACGTCGCGGTCGTGATGCTGGAAGCCCAGGCACAGCCGGTAGGTGATCATGTACGCGAGCACCGGGAAGACGATCGAGCCGATGCGGCCGATCCATGTCATCACGTTGAGCGAAATATCCAGATTGAGCGCGAAGAGGTCGTTGGCGCCGTTGATCAGGTTGATGATGTAGAACGCGAGGAACGCCACGCCGAGCGAGGTGCGGACCGGGACATCCCGCGGGCGCTGCAGCAGGTTGTGCGAGGCGTTGTCCTTGGTGAACCGACGCTCGATGGCGGGGTACGAGATCACCAGGATCATCAGCAGTGTCGCCGCCAGGATCGATGGGAAGAAGACCGCCGGGATCATGTAATGCCCGAAGAGGTTCCGCACCTCCCAGTCCGGCCAGACGCGCACCATGCCGTCCAGGAAGCCCATGTAGAAGTCCGGCTGGATGCCCGCGGATACCTGCGACGGGTTGTAGGGCCCGAGGTTCCAGACCGGGTTGATCTGGAAGATGCCGGACATCATCACGATCACGCCGAACACGACCGCGAAGAACCCGCCGCCCTTCGACGCGAAGGAGGGCAGCACCCGTACGCCGACGACATTGTTCTCCGTCTTGCGCGGCCCGGGGAACTGGGTGTGCTTCTGGAACCACACCAACGCCACGTGCAGGCCGACCACGGCGAGGATGATGCCGGGGATCACCAGGACGTGCAGCGAGTAGAACCGCGGGATGATGATCGTGCCCGGGTAGTCGCCGCCGAAGACCGCCCAGTGCATCCAGGTGCCGATCACCGGGATCGAGAGGACGAATGCGCTGACGGCGCGCAGGCCGGTGCCGGACAGCAGATCGTCCGGCAGTGAGTAGCCGAGGAAGCCCTCGGCCATGGCCAGCACCAGCAGGAGCACGCCGAGCACCCAGTTGAGTTCGCGCGGCTTGCGGAACGCGCCGGTGAAGAAGACGCGCATCATGTGCAGCATCATCCCGGCGATGAAGATGAGCGCCGCCCAGTGGTGGATCTGCCGGATGAGCAGCCCGCCGCGTACCTCCATCGAGATATTGATCGTCGACTCGTAGGCGTGCGACATGGGCACGCCACGCAGCGGCGTATACACGCCCTGGTAGACGGTTTCGCCCATCGACGGGTCGAAGAAGAGCGTCAGATACACGCCGGAGAGCAGCACGACGATGAAGGAGTACAGCGCCACTTCGCCGAGCATGAAGGACCAGTGCGACGGGAAGACCTTGTTCATCGCCGCGCGCAGGCCCGGGGCCGCGCGATAACGCTCGTCCGCCTCGTTTGCGGCCTTGGGCAGGATCGCCGCCAAGCCACCGGAGGACTTGGTCGAAGTCGTCAGACGGCTCACGGGTTCTCCTTAGGCAGCTGCCCGAACGGCGGGAAGACCGGCTTCGGCTGGGGCTGCACCTCCGGGTGCGATCCCCACGGTGTCGAGCCCTGGAAGGACTCCCAGAATCCGGGGCCGACCGGTTCGATGAAATCGTGCACCGCGACGAAGTAGCCCTCTTGGTCCACGGAGATCGGCAGCTGCGGCAGCGGCCGGGTGGCCGGACCGAACACGGGCTTCGCGCCGTCATGGATGTCGAACTGCGACTGGTGGCACGGGCACAGCACACGGCCGGTCTGGTCCTCGTACAGCGACACCGGGCAGCCGACGTGCGTGCAGATCTTCGAGAACGCGAAGAATTCGCCGTAGTTGAAGCCGTCCTGCCCGGTGCGGACCCGGATGGGTTCGTTCGGCCGGAGCCGGAACAGCATCACGGCTGCGTCCGAGGCGGTCGCGCCGCCGGGAACGCCCGGGAACACCGTCATGAGCGAACCGGTCGCGAGATCCTCGGGCCGGACGAAGGAGCCGTCCTGCATAGTCAGGCGCACGAGCGTGCCATCCGCCGCAGGCTTCCACGGGGTGACCCACAGCTCGGAGTCCTTGCCCTGCGCCCACGGGTTTCTAATCAGCCCGCCGATGGGGGCCAGGATCGCCGCGCTGGCGAGCCCGCCGCCGGCGAGCAGCAGGGAGGACTTCAGGACGCCGCGGCGGGTCTTGAGTCCGGTCTTGTCGAGCGTGTCCATGAGCTCCGCGCCCAACGTCCGCCGGTCGTGGTCCGCCGACGGCCCGACGTGCCGCTGCTGAACCGCGATCTCGTGCGGTGCGATACGGCGCGCGATCGACATGACGCCGATGCCGAGACACAGGATCGCAGCGCCCAGGGTGATCCCGAGCAGCGGTGTGAACAGCGCGTAGATCCACTGCCGAGAAGAGAACGGATCCTGGTAGCCGGCCGGCCACATGACGAAGATCAGGATGAACGCGAGCGCGGACGCGGCGGAGAGCAGGAACCACTTCGCGACCTGGCGCTCAGCGCGCTTCTCGGCGGGGGAGTCCGCCTCGAATCGCGGCCCGTACTCGACGAGTTCCACGCCGTCGAGGCGTGCGCCCAGCCTTGCGAGCTCTTCCTGCGTCATCCCCGCCATCTCGTCCCCGGTAGGGACGGCTGTCTTGTCAACGGTGCTCATGAACGGGACCCCGACCAGAGAGTGATGGACACGATGACGCCCATGCCGACCAGGAACGCGATGAGGCCCTCGGGCGCGGGGCCGAAGCCGCCGAGGTCGTATCCGCCCGGCGAGATCGTGTCGTTCGACGCGCGCACATACTTGATGATGTCGAGCTTCTCGGTCGGCGTCAGCTGGGCGTCGGAGAACGTCGGCATGTTCTCCGGTCCGCTGAGCATCGCGGCGTAGATCTCGGTGTTGGTCGCCTGATTCAGCGGCGGCGCGTACTTGCCCTGCGACAGCGCGCCGCCCTTGCCGGTGAAATTGTGGCAGGAGGCGCAGTTCAGCCGGTAGAGCTCCGCGCCTTTGGCCAGGTCCGCATTCGCAATGTCGATCGAGCCGGGCAGTTGCGCGCCGCCGCCCATCGACTGGACGTACGCGGCGATCGCATCGATGTCCTGCTGGTTGAAGACCGGGATGGCGCGGGGCATCTGGGCGCCGTTGGCCTTGGCCGGCATGCGCCCGGTGGCCAGTTGGAAGTAGACCGCCGCCTGGCCCGCACCGATCAGCGACGGCCCCTTGCCGTCGACGCCTTCCAGGTTGGCGCCGTGGCAGCTGATGCAGGAGGTGTCGAACAGGCTCTTACCGTGTGCGATCGTCTCGGCATCGACGGGACCGGCTGCCGCCGAATTGCCCGTCGGCGCGAACGCGGAGTAGCCCACACCGAGCACGGCGAGCGCCAGAACGAGGCCCACCAGGCCCGTGACCCGGCGCAACGCCTTCGACCGGCGGCGGAATCTGCCACCGCTGTGTGCCTGCACACCGTCCTCCTGATGGTCCTTTGTGTTCGGGCTCATCTGTCTGCGGCCCCGGTCGGAACGCACGGGCGTCACCGGATGATGAAGATCGTGGTGAACAGCGCGATCCAGATGACGTCGACGAAGTGCCAGTAGTACGACACGACGATCGCGCTGGTCGCCTGCGCCGGCGTGAACTTGCTCATCTTGGTGCGGGCGATCAGCAGGATGAACGCGATCAAACCGCCGATGACGTGCAACCCGTGGAAGCCCGTCGTCAGGTAGAACACGGTGCCGTAGGCGTCCGACGAGAGCGTGGTGCCCTCGCGGACCATGGTGGCGAACTCGTTGGCCTGCCCGAGGACGAACGCGAGACCCATCAGGAAGCTGACGATGTACCAGCGGCGCAGCCCGAACACGTCTCCACGTTCCGCGGCCCACACGCCGAACTGGCAGGTGAACGAGCTCAGGATCAGGATGATCGTGAAGATGAGGTCGTACCCCATGTCCAGATGAGTCGTGACCGGCGGCCACGGCCCCTCATTCACCGCGCGCGCGGTGAAGTAGATCCCGAAGAGTCCAGCGAAGAACATCAGCTCGCTGGCGAGCCACACGATCACCCCGACACTGACCATGTTCGGTCGGTTCAGCGTGTGGATGCGCGCGCTGATGGCAGGAGTGCCTGCCGGCGTCGTTGTCGTCACACGTGGATTATGGCGCCTCGTCGCTATGTTCGCTCCCCCGGGGGTCGGTGCGTCGCGGGTTGTGATCAAAAGGA
>JAFIHI010000034.1 GCA_017848755.1 Nakamurella sp.
GGCGTCGACCATGTCGGTGCCGGAACGGTGGGCGCGGTAGCGACCGGTTCCGGTGTCTGCACAGGTGCCTGCGCGGGCGCCGGCGCGGCGGCGGGCTCGGCAGGAGGCGCTGCGAGGGGCACTGGAGACGCTGTGGCCGCTGCGGATTCAGCCGAGGACTTCGGGGCGGGCGGTTCCGTAGCGCCGGCGGCTACCGAAGCTGCGCTTCCGATGACGGCGATCGGCGAGCCGACCTCGACGGTCGCGTCCTCGGCTGCGAGGATCTTCAACAGCGTTCCGGCCGCCGGTGAGGGCACCTCGGCGTCGACCTTGTCGGTGGAGATCTCGACCAGCGGATCGTCCTCCGCGACGGTGTCGCCCACCGTCTTCAGCCAGCGGGTGATCGTGCCCTCGGTGACGGACTCGCCCATGGCCGGCATCACCACCGTCGTGCCGGGTCCCGCGGGTGCGTCTGACACCGGTTCCGGTGCGGGCAGTGATTCTTGTGTGGGCACCGCGACCGGCGCACCGTTCGATACCGGTGGTGGCGCAGCGGTTTCCGTCATATTCGATGCCGCGGGAGCGGGCTGCGCTGCAGGCGCGGGGGCCTCCTCGCGAACGACGTCCGGAGAGGCGGATCCGCCGGAGCCGTCACCGATGAGGGCGAGTTCCGCCCCGACCTCGACGGTCTCGTCCTCCTGAACCAGGATCTTCTCGAGGATCCCCGCGTACGGAGCCGGCACCTCCGTGTCCACCTTGTCGGTGGAGACCTCGAGCAGCGGCTCGTCCTCGGCGACCGTGTCGCCCTCCTTCTTGAGCCACCGGGTGACCGTGCCTTCGGTGACGCTCTCGCCGAGGGCCGGCATCTTCACGGAGTGGGACATGGGGCGGGCTCCTTGGGTGACGGATCAGCGCGACGTCGAGCGGGCGGCGGTCGGGGCGGGGTTAGCTGTGTACATGCAGCGGCTTTCCGGCCATCGCCAGCATCGTCTCGCCGATGGCCTCGTACTGCGTGGGATGACCGTGGACGTAGGGCGCCACATCCTCGGGGTAGGCCTCCCAGTTGACGATGAGCTGGGCCTCGCCGAGGATCTCGCCGATCCGGGCGCCCACCATGTGGAAGCCGACGACCGGGCCGTCCTTGGCGCGCACCACCTTGATGCCGCCCGCGGTGCGCAGGATGTCGGTCTTCGCATTGCCGGCGGTGTTGTAGACCAACGTCTCCACCTCGCCGTACTCGTCGGTCGCCTGCTGCTCGGTCAGCCCGATGGAGGCGATCTGCGGATCGCAGTAGGTGATGCGCGGAACCCGGGAATCGGGCACCACGATCGGGCCCCGGCCGGCGATCTCCTCGGCGACGAAGATTCCCTGCTGGAACCCGCGATGCGCGAGCTGCAGGCCGGGGACGATGTCGCCCACCGCATAGACATTCGGGAGGTTGGTCGCGAGGCGTTCGTTCGTGAGCACGAAGCCGCGGTCCATCTCGACACCGGCCTCGGCGAACCCGCAGCCCTCGGTGGCCGGCCCACGCCCGACGGCGACCAACAGCAGATCCCCGGTCAGCGACTCGCCGGATTCCAGGGTGACGGTGACGCCGCTCTCGTCCTGGGTGACGCCGGAGAACCGTACCCCCGTCTTGAAGGCGATCTTGCGCTTCTTGAAGGCGCGCTCCAGTTGCTTGCCGACCCACGGGTCCTCGGCCGGCACCAGCGAGGGCAGCGCCTCGATGATGGTGACCTCCGCGCCGAGCGAGGCCCATACGGAGGCGAACTCGACGCCGATCACGCCGCCGCCCAGCACCAGCGCCCTCTGCGGGACCCACTGCAGCTCCAGGGCCTGCTCGGAGGTGATCACGCGCCCCTCGATGGCCAGGCCCGGCAGGCTCTTCGAGTACGAGCCGGTGGCCAGGACCACATTGGTGCCGGTGTAGGTGTCGTCCCCGACATTCACGCTGCGGCCGCCGGCGAACACTCCGTCACCGGCGACCACCTGCACGCCTCGCGAGGCGACCAGGCCGGTCAGGCCCTTGAAGTGCTTGCCGACGATCGCGTTCTTGTACTGGTGCAGCCCGTCGACGTCCACCCCGTCGAACTTCGCCCGCAGGCCCACGGCGGCCGCCTCTTTGATCTCGTCTGCCACCTCGGCGGCGTGCAGCAGGGCCTTCGTCGGCACACATCCACGGTGCAGGCAGGTTCCGCCCAGCTTGTCCCGTTCGATGAGCACGACGGAGGAACCCAATTCGGCGGCCCGCATCGCGCAGGCGTAGCCGGCGGATCCTCCGCCGAGGACTACCAGGTCGACGGCGGTGTCGGTCATCGTGCTCCTTGAGGTGTGTCGGATACGGGTTCTGCCGGCCTGCCGCCGGGTACCACCAAGCGCCGGACGCAGGTGCGCGCCGGTACCGTCTCCATCTTGGCATTGACCCGGTGCCGCTGCGCGACCGTCCGGTGTCGGACGTGTCACGGTTCGTGCCGTTCGGCCGACTTCGGCGGCCGATCAGGCAGACTGGTCACGACCGGAGAAGGTCGGGGCGCGAGCGGGAAGGGGACGCACGTGGGCTTGTTCTCCCGACGATCTGCCCGGCGCGCGGCAGTAGCGCCCGGCCGTGGCGACC
>JAFIHI010000035.1 GCA_017848755.1 Nakamurella sp.
CCGGCGGGCAAGTCGGCGACCGTGGCGACCGGCGTCCCGGGAAGCTTGGTTGGCGTCGCCGTCGTGCGTGGCGCCTGGCTCGTCGGTGCGCTGGTCGGCGCGGGGTTGGTGGTGGGTGTCGCCGCTGCCTGGGTGGCGGGCGACGCGTTGTCCCCGACGGGGGCGATCCCGTTCGCCGAGGTAGGCGAGCTGCCGCCGGCGGGGGTTTGCGGCGAGCCTGCGGCGCTGGCGGCGCCGCGGGTGCCTCCGACGGCCCGGCCGAGTGCCGCGGTGATACCGCCGAGCACCAGGACAGCCCCCGCGGTCAACGCAGCGGCACGGCGGGCACCGAGCTCCGGCCCGCCGCCTGCGGAGCGGCCACGGGCCGCCTCTCGCCCGTGTGCGTGATATCCGCGACTCGTCTGCGGCCGGCCGGATGCGCCGGCAGCCCGGGAGCGGGCGACTTCCCGGGTATGGAGCCATGTTTGCAGGCTGAAGACGCCCTGGTCGCCGAAGCCGGCGATCGTGAGCCAGGCGAAGACGAACACGATATCGGCACCGTAGTAGTACGGGGTGGTCGACCAGGAGACGGTCAGGAAGAAGCTGAGCGCGAGCAGCGCCCCGGCGGCCGCCGCAACCTTCGCGTACAGCCCGATCAACACACCCACGCCGACCGCGAGCTCGCCGAGCGCGATCAGCACGCCGACCAGCGTGGGGGCGTGCGCCGCCAGCGCCACCAGCGGGCCGATCGGGCTGGTGTGCTGGAAATCTCGCATCTGCGCGGCGATCGAAATGGGGTTGTTCGGGTCGAAGAAGCCGGGGTTGGCCAGCTTCTGCAGCCCTGCATACACGAAGGTGACACCGAGGAAGCCGCGCAGCGGCAGCAGCAGCCAGCCCGGTTGGGCCAGCCGCCGCGCCCAGGGCGAGTCGCTCTTTGCGTCCGGTGGCAGGTTACGAGTCACGTTGCCGGTCACGCTGGCCAGTGTCGAACCTCGATGGTTCACGACTCGTTCAGATCCCCGAGATCCCCGGTGCAGCCGCGGTGGCGCATTCGTCGGTTCCCGGCGTGGCAGGATGCGCTCATCTGAGGCCGCGTCACCGGCCCGCGGCGGGTGCTCGTCACCGCCGCCCACGGCCAACCCATCGGCACCACGGACTGGTCCGCGTACGCCGCGACCGCCGATCGGCTCGCCGCCCCGCCGTCGTGTTCACCGACCCGCAGGTCGCCACCGTCGGGCGCACCCAGGCTCAGGCAGGGGCCGACGGACTCGACACTCGCGCCGTCGATGACGGGATCGGATCGGTCGCGGGCGCCGCGCTGCGCGCGGACGGCTACACGGGACACGCCCGCATCATCGTCGACACCGCCCGCCGGGTGATTGTCGGCGCGACCCTGGTCGGACCCGACGTGGGTGCACTGATCCACGCCGCGACGATCGCGATCGTCGGCGAGGTCCCACTGGAACGCCTCTGGCACGCCGTGCCCGCCTACCCCACCGTCAGCGAAATATGGCTACGCCTCCTCGAGGCCTACGGACTCTGAGGGTGGACGACACTCCAGCCGCGCTACTGCACCGGGCGGTCGCCACCTGCGTGTACCGGCTGTGATGTCGGTCGGCGACAGTATCGCCGCTGACGCCGACGGGACGGTGGTGCTACCTGATCGGGTAGCATAGAGGTATGGCAACGATGGGGCCGACCACCACCAGAGCCGTCGAGGGGTTCGCCGGCGCCATGCTGAAACTCGCCCGCGAGGACAAGCGACTCACTCAGCGAGAGCTCGCGGCTGCCGCCGGTGTTCCGCACACGACCATCGCAAAGATCGAATCGGGAGCGCGCCAGCCATCCTGGCCGGTGTTATGCCGCATCTTGGCCGCTGTCGACCTGGAAATGCGAGTTCGCCTGGCCCCCTATGACGACCACGACGACGTGCTGGACGCGACTGAAGCTGGGCTGACCGCTCGGCAGCGGGAGGCACGCGGCCGAATCCAAGACGACTTCCTGGCCAGCCTGCGCGCCTCATGACCGGAGCTGAGTTCGACCCGACCGCAATCCTGGAAGCACTCGACGGGCACCGCGTCAAATACGTTCTGGCCGGGGGTTATGCAGCGAACCTGCACGGTGCGGTCCGCCCGACGAGAGACATTGACGTCGCGCCCGCCACCGACGTCGACAATCTGACCCGGCTGGTCACCGCATTGCGCGATCTTCACGCTGGAATCCGCGTCGACGAACTTGCGGACGGCTTGCCGTTCGACACCAACGCCGAAGCTCTGCGCGGCGTCAAGATGCTTAACCTCCGAACCATTCACGGCGACCTCGACCTAACCTTCGCACCGGACGGCTTCCCCGCCGGCTATGACGACTTGGTCCGCCACGCCAGCCAGCGCCACGTCGGAGGCATGACGATCCGAGTCGCGGCCCTTGCGGACATCATCGTCAGCAAGACCCAGGCGGGCCGCCAGAAGGACCTCCTCGCCTGACCCGAGCTGCGCAAGCTTGCCGCCGATGCATCGCGTGAGTCCGGAAAACCTGACCCGTCGTGACGCCCCAGCTCGGGATCGGCGACCGGCTCAGTCGTAGATCACGATGACGCCCCGCCGTTCATCGTCGCGCACTCTCCCGCAACAGGGCACCATTCTCACCTCCACCTGCTTCGCCGCCGGGATCGTGCTATGGGCGTGTGGATTCCGGAGTTGTCGTGCGTCGGGTGTAGTCGGCGATCTTCTGGTCGATGACGGCGAGCGAGTTTTCCAACTGGGCGATCCGTTGAGCAACAAGTGCTCGGTGATCCTGCAGCATCGCGAGGCGTTCAGGCACCCCGTGTGGGTCCTGGGCAACATGCTCGGTGAACTCGGCGATCCGGGCCAGCGGCATGCCGGTGCGACGCAGGTGCAGCAGCACCTCGATCAGGTGCAGGTCCGCTTCGCCGTATACCCGCCGGCCACTGCTGGTGTGAGCCGGTGGCGGCAAGATGCCGCGGCGCTCGTAGTAGCGCAGCGTGTCGGCGCTGATGCCCAAGAGCTCGGCGACCCGGCCGACCGGGAGCGGTAGCCGGTTCACGATCCGGTCCGTGCCGCGTCGAGGCGGGCAAGGTGTTCGGTGGGAAACACCGAGGTGACGGCCCGGACCGCGGAGCGAACGTGCTCCGGGCGGGAGACGCCCACGACCGGGATGACCGGGTGCGGGCGTTGGCTCATCCAGGCGAGTACGGTTTGTCCGGCATCCAGGCCGGCCTCGACGGCCACCACGCGCAACTGCTCCAGAGCGGGCCCGGTGGTCGTGGTGTCGTAGCCGTCGGGCAGCGGCCGGTCGGTGCGCGTATAGGCGCCGGACAGCAGCGGCGAATAGCCAAGCATCGTCATTCTGGCATCGGTGCAGCATTGCACGATCGACTGGTCGAGCAGGACGTGAGGTGTCAGGTCTGCGGACGAGTCGGGGACGAGGTAGGTGAACCGTTGCTGCAACCCCTGGTAGCTCATCCCGAGCGTGGCGCCGGCGGCAATGGCCTCTTCGAGTCGGCCGACGGTCAGATTGCTGGCCGCGAAGATACGGATCAGCCCCTCGTGCTGCAGGCCGGCCAGGGCGCCCAGGGTCTCGGCCAGCGGCACCGCGTGGTCGTCGGTGTGGGTGTACAACACGTCCAGATGGTTCGTGCGTAGCCGGCGCAGGCTGTCGGTGACCTGGTTGCGGATGGCCGCCGGCGACAGGCCCAGCGTTGCGGTCAGGTCGGTGCCACCCGGCACGGGACGAGCACCCACCTTGCTGGCCAGGACTACCCGGTCGCGCACCCCGGCGCCTCGGTCGGCAAGCCACGCCCCGAGGCAGTTCTCGGACTCGTCGCCGGTGCCTCCATCGGTCCAGAACGCATAGTTGTTGGCCGTGTCGAAGAACCAGGCACCCTGCTCGAATGCCTCGTCCAGGATTCGGTGCGCGTCGACGATGGGCACGGTAGTACCGAAGTACATGGTGCCCACCGCCAAAGCCGGCACCGGCACGTCGGAAAGGATCTCGTTGAAGCTCATGACGACAAGCCTGCAACCCGGACCGTGGTCCAAGTCAAACCATCGTCGGTCAAGGGTCCGGTGGCAGGTGGGCGCTACGTCCAAGGTCGGACTGCCGGTCGACTGCCCGATCGGCCTTCGTGTTCCGGCAGGCAGACCGGCCGGCGGCGGTAGTTTCGGGTTCGGTGTGCTCGAGTGCTGGACCGGTTGCGGGTCGGTCGAACAATGCCGGGAGTCGCGGGTCGAGGAAGTGCGTCAGGGCGCTGATCTGCCCGTCGATGACGGTGAGGACGATGATGCCGGTGGGCTCGCCGGACAGCGAAGAGGTGAACGCGGGCTGTGTGTTGGCGAAGGTGGGTCGCAGCTCGAAATGTCGTCCTCGGCGGGCGTCGGCGCTCGCGCGTAGGAACTCGGCGATTGCGGCCCGCCGGTGGTAGAGGTGCGGGGCGGGTGGCATGGCCAGCCAGGCGTCGTCGGTGAGAAGAGCGACCACACAGTCGATGTCGTCGCGGGTGAAGGCGTCAGCGAACCTGCGTGCCAGGGCGCGCTCTTGTCGCGATACTGCCTCCGGGACCTCCCCGCCCGCGTGCGGTTGGTGCCGGGCGAGGGCGGCCCGACCGCGCTGCAGAAGTCCTTTGACGGCGGTCGGCGTGACCCCGAGCATGGCGGCGATCTCGCCCGGGTGGAAGCCGAGGACGTCACCGAGGATGACGGCCGCAGCCTGGCGTGGCGGGAGCCTCTGCAGGGCGGTGATGAAGGCCAGTTCGATGGTCTCGCGGGTTTGCAGGCGTTCCGCCGGGTCGCGGGTGGGACGTTGGTCCAGCCAGGCGTCCGGGTAGGGCTGCAACCAGGTGACGTCGCTGCGTCGTGACGGTGCGGGCGGCTCGAACGGGGGCACGGGTGCCGCGGGTGGCCGGCGTTTGCCGTCGCGGATCGCGTTCAGGCAGCGGCTCGTGGCGATGCGATACAGCCAGGTTCGCAGCGTGGCGCGACCGGCGAACCGGTCCAAGCTCTGCCAGGCGGCGAGCATCGTGTCCTGCAGCACGTCGTCGGCATCGGTGACGGAGCCGAGCATCCGGTAGCAGTGCAGATGCAGTTCGCGGCGGTAGGGGCCGACGAGGTTCGCGAAGTGCTTCTCGTCGCCCGCGCGGGCGCGGGCGGTGTTGCTCACTCGATCATCATGGCAGCCGCGCCGGCCGGTGCCGGCCGCGTGGGCCGTTCCGTTTCTCCCCCCGCTGGTGTCTGTATGGGGTGCGGGGCCGGTATGCGGTGCCGCAAGACTTGCCTACCGGACAGAGGGAGCACAGACATGACCGACACGACCGCTCGGCTCGTGGACCGCTACTACAAGACGTTGAAAGGCGGCGCCGCCTCGTTCGATGCCCATCGCCTGCGCGAGATCCTGGCCCCGGACCTCGAGTTCGAGGGCCCGATCGCCGGCCGGCGCATCGGTGCGGAGGGCTTCATTAAAGGTGCGGCCCGGTTTGCCGAGGCGATGCGCGGCATGACCCTGTTGCAGCAGGTTCGGGCCGACGATCAGGCGTCCGCCCTATACGACGCCGAGTTGCCTGGCGGCACGGTGCGCTTCGCCGAGTTCTTCCGAATCGCTGACGGCAGGATCGCGTCGCTGCGGTTGCTCTATGACGCAGGCGAGTACCGGGCTCGCGGCGGGCGGTGAACCATCAGATGGCCTACGACGAACGCCTGGCCGATCGCAATCCGGGTGGCCTCGTCCTCGTCGGATGCCCACCCGGCGCTGATCTCCGCCCGGCGCTGATGAGAGCCAAGATGACTGGTGGCACAGCGTCGTTTCTCCCCCGGCGAAGCCGCTCAGTGGGCGAGTTTCAAGCCGATGACGCAGCCCACCAGGCCGAGCAGGAGCACGACCTTGACGACCGAAACGCTTTCGTCACCGGTGAGCATCGAGTAGCCGACGGTCAACGCCGCGCCGATCGAGACCCACACGGCGTAGGACGTGCCGGTGGGCAGGGTCTTCATCGCGATCGACAACCCGCCCATACTGACCACCAGAGCGACCGCGAACACGACGGTCGGCCACCATCTGGTGAATCCTGCCGACCTGCCCAGTGCGACCGCCCATACCGACTCGAATACACCCGATGCCACCAGCACGATCCAAGCCACGACGCACGCTCCCGTACACCGTCTTTGCAGGGCCGGGTACGGTGCGCCTCGTCCGGGATCTGGGCTCGATTGAGCCTAACTGTCGGACGACCAAAGGTTCTCGTCGCGAGTTTTCC
The DNA here is from genome assembly GCA_017848755.1 of Nakamurella sp. GTDB lineage: Bacteria > Actinomycetota > Actinomycetes > Mycobacteriales > Nakamurellaceae > Nakamurella. The sequence goes on from JAFIHI010000035.1 coordinate 6,245, forward strand.
GGCGGGATCGTTCACGGGAGGCGCGGGTTGTCGACCGGGGCCGGTCCGCGCGAGCGGCGAACATCGTCATACGCGGTTCGTGGCGCGCTCCCGAACCTGACTCGCGCGCGGAACCCTATCCAGATGGAGCTACTCTCTTCAGCCCGTAACACGTCTGTGTTACGTTATGGGTGTGCACGCTGGCGAGGACACCTACGACGGCGTGCCGTATGAGGAGTTGGATTTTGCGGAAGTCGACTGGTCGGAGGCTGTCGAGCATCTGCGTCGGCGGAGCACACGGCTGGGGCGTCCGGACGAATTCGATGTGGAGCCGGAGTGGGCTACTGAAGCGCTTGCCGACCCGCGCAGATTGGTCGGATCGGCTGGAAGCCAATCCGGGCTCACGGTGAAGGTGCTGGGCTGGTCGCCCAGTGCGCCACCTCGCAGCGCGGGTGGGCGAGGGCGGCTGTTGAAGGTGATCGTGGCGCCGAAGGATCACCCGCCTGCCGGGCGCTGGTGGGGAGCAACGGCGATGGATGCGAACGACGCCGACCGTCGCCGGTATGAGGAGGAACCATGACGAGTATCCGGGATACGTTGGCCGAGGAAGCGGCGGAAGCCGAGGCGCGGCAGTCCGAACCGCCATCGCGCATGCATCGGGCCAGATCGGTCGGCATCACGAACCATGTCTACACAGTGCGGATGCCGACCGACCGATTGGCCGAGCTGAAAGACGTTGCCGCACGATTCGGCGAGCAGCCATCGACGTTGATGCGACGCTGGGTCCTCGAACGGCTGGACGAAGAACAGTCGCATCAGCCCGATCTGGCCGAGGTGCGCCGCACTCTGGCTGCTGCACTACAGACTCTCGATGCGATGGGCGCCAAACGCCCGGCATAGGACCCAAGGGACTTGAAATTCTGTGCGACACAACCATGTATCACAGGTCGAACGCTGTGCGGTGACGGTGTGTCACCGAAACATCGTCGCTAGCAAGATCGCGGCTCGGGCGCAGGCGTCAGTTGATGCAGCCGGTGTCCGCGGCGCTGATCACATCGTTCGACTGAGCCGCGGACCGTGCCCCAGACGTGGCCGCCGGTGCGACGGTGGCCGGTGCGCTGCTCGGTGCGCCGGCACCCGTCGACGAGATCGGGTGAACCGGCATGTCGGTGCCCACCACCACCGTCACATGACCGGCGGCGACCGAGTCGTCCGAGACGGCCTTGCCGACGCCGATCGCCTTCAGCACCTCCGCCGCGGCGGCCTCGCCACCGGCCGGGTAGTGCACCGTGGTCTGTTTCTGCTGGTTGTCCGGTGTGACGCCTGGATAATCCGACAGCTGCCCGCGCTGGAAACCGGCGGCGGCGACCTTCGCGCCGACCATCGCCGCCATGCCCGAGGTTTCGGTGCCGTTCTGCACGTCGACGGTCACGCTGGACGGCGCCACCGAGGTGGGCGGGGCGGGCGCGGCCGATGACGACGACGCGGCCGAGTCCGTCATCAGCTTCGCGAACAGCGCGCGCACCTCGGTCGGATCCACCTTGAGTGCCGACGTGTTCACGCCTGGCTGGTCGCCGTGCGTCGGGACCGTGGTGAAGGTGATCTTGCCGCTGGTGAGCCCGATCATCTGCTGAGCGAAGCTGAGCAGGTTGAACCCGCTGTCCAGGACGACGCTCCGGTCGGCCGCGTCGATGAGGGCTGACAGCTTGCTCGGCGACGTGAGCGTGCCGACCGACAGGATCTTGTTCGCGGCGCTGGCCAGGAACATCTGCTGACGCTTGATCCGGTCGAGATCGCCGCCCGGCAATCCGTGCCGTTGCCGGACGAAGGACAGCGCCGAGGAACCCTCGACCTCGAAGTGGCCGGCCGGGAAGTCCGCGCCCGATTGGCGATCCTTGGTCGCCTTGACGAGACACACCGGTACGCCGCCGACCGCCTTCGACAGCAGGTAGAAGCTGATCAGGTTGACCTCGGCGTAGTGGTCGATCTTGATCCCGGTGAACTGCTGCAACACCTTGATCAACATCGTGCGGCCGGCCTCGTTCGAGCGGCGCTCCAGCTCAGCCTTGTCGGTGACGCCCTTGCTCACCAGGTATTGCTGCTCGTACGCCTTGGCCGTTCCGTAGAACGAGTTGATCTTGTTCGGCTTGTAGGGACCCTCGGTCCCGTCCGAGTACGGGCCGACGACGCCCGGAGCCTGGGTGACCGACGCGGGGATCCAGGAATCACGGGGGATGGAGATGGCCGTGGCCTTCTCACCGTTGCCCGGTACGTGGACGATCATGATCGTGTCGGTGGACACGCCGCCGCCGTCGAGTTGTGTGCTGACGGCCTTGAGCTCGGCCGGCGACAGGGGGTTGCCGTTGGCATCGGTGCGCGCGTCGGACCCCACGATGAGGATGTTCATCCCGGTGCCGGCGACCTTGACCACGTTGCCGGCGGCGTCGGTGGTGGTCTGCGGCACGACGCCGACGGTGCCCGCCTGCTTGGTGGCATCCGACGCGTTGTGCGGCGTGCTGCCGACGGTCGCCCAGGCGAAACCCGAGATCGCGAGCAGGGCGATGGCGACTAGGCTCGTGACGATCCGGCCGACGATCAGCCCGGCCGACGCGCGCTGCCGTGGCTGCTCGGCGCGGCGGGTCTGGTACCCGGGTTGATATCCGGCTTGGTAACCGGGCTGGTATCGCGGCGAGTATGACGTTGTTCGCGGCGGCACGCCGGTATCCCCGTACGGCTGCGCCGAGCGTCCATAGGGCGCGGCGTGCGATCCGCCCCCGTGTTCTGCCCAGCTCTGCTCGGCCCAGCGCTGCCCGGCGCCCTGCGGATCGCCGCGCCCCGAGTCGGCCCAGCCCTCTCGGCCGACGTCAGACCATCCGCTGTGCCGACCGCCCGCGGCAGGCCCGAGCATGCGGGTGTCGTCGTCTCCATCACTCTCGGAGAAATCGCGGCCGTGCCCGCGATACCCGGACGGCCGCTGCTCCCAGGGCCCGTATCGCGGGTCGCCACCGTCGGGTGATCTGCGGTCATGGTTCACGGTGATGTCCTCGGTGCTCTTGCTGATCCGGCTGTGTCGATTCGATCGTGTCAATGGGCAATTAGTCAGTTGACGCGCGACGCGCGACCGAGGTTGCCGCGCGACCGCAGACGTCACGTGCGGGTCCCGGAGACAGCGTACGTTCCGGAGGCCTTTCGGCAGTGCGTATCTCGGTGACGCGTATCGCGCCTCGGCCTGTTGCCCAGGTCTGTCTCGGCCCGATGCCGGCACCGCGGCTCGGGACGTGATCTGATAAAGCGCGGCACCGTGTCAAGTGTGACGCGACACTGTGGTGAAGCGTGATTGAACATCGCGAGGTCCGCTCGGTCGGGAGGACGGAGGGGAGGCCCGGTGGCTACCGGCGCGAACCGCGGGATGCCGGATGCGCAGCCGCTGGCGGACACCGACGCCGTGGTCCTGGTCGGCGGACAAGGAACCCGGCTACGGCCGCTCACGCTGTCCACCGCCAAGCCGATGTTGCCGACGGCGGGGGTGCCGTTCCTGGCACACCTGCTTTCCAGGATCCGCGCGGCCGGCCTGAGCCACGTGGTACTCGGCACGTCCTACCGCGCGGAAACGTTCCAGGAGTATTTCGGTGACGGATCGCGGTTCGGGATCGAGATCGACTACGTGGTCGAAGAGACGCCGCTGGGAACCGGCGGTGCCATCCGGAACGTCGCCGATCGGCTGCGCGGGTCCACCGCGATGATCTTCAACGGTGACATCCTTTCCGGGGTCGACCTCGGCGCGCTGTGGCAGACGCATCGCGATGCGACGGCCGACGTCACGTTGCATCTCGTTCGTGTCCCCGACCCGCGGCGGTTCGGATCGGTGCCGACAGACCCCTCCGGCCGGGTCACCGCCTTCGTGGAGAAGTCGGACGACCCGCCGACGGACCAGATCAACGCCGGTTGCTACGTCTTCGAGCGGTCCGTGCTGGAGTCCATCCCGGCCGGCCGGGTGGTGTCGGTGGAGCGGGAGACCTTCCCGGGATTGCTGGCGGCGGGCGCGCACCTCCACGGGTACGTCGACGCCTCGTATTGGCTGGACCTCGGCACGCCAGCGGCCTTCGTGCGGGGGTCGGCAGACCTGGTCCAGGGACTGGCGCCGACCGCCGCCTTGCCCGGACCGGTCGGGGTGGCGCTGACCCTGCCGGGCGCGGTCGTGCATCCGGAGTCGGTGGTCGAGGGCGGATCGACCATCGGGCCGGGTGCGGCCGTCGGCGAGGGTGCGCGTGTCGACGGATCGGTGCTCCTCGACGGCGCCGTGATAGCGCCCGGGGCCCAGGTCGTGCGTTCCGTGGTCGGGCGGGGGGCCGTGATCGGGCCCGGCGCCGTGGTCACCGACGCGGTGATCGGCGACGGAGTCCGGGTCGGTGCGCGGTGCGAACTCATCGGCGGGATCAGGGTGTGGCCCCAGGTCCACATCCCGGACGGCTCGGTGCGGTTCTCCGCCGACGTCTAGACGGTATGGGGTGACCTGCGTTTGCGGGTGGGGTTTCGGGTCGGGGCCTCGCTCACAAAGATCGTGGGTTGCCGGGCAAGGATGGCTTGCTCGGCCTTTCCAACATTTGTGGGAGGCCCCGATGGGGAAAGCAGCGTACGAGTGTCGGGCTGGACGTGCACGCCCGGTCGGTGGTGGCGGCGGCGGTCGACGAGGTGACGGGGGTGTGGGTCAGGCGCAGGCTTACGCCGTCGTTCGACGACATCGTGGCGTGGCTGGTGCTGCTGCCGGCGCCGGTCGCGGTGGTCTACGAGGCGGGGCCAACCGGTTTCGGCCTGTACAGAAGCCTTACCGCGCAGGGGGATCTCGTGTGTGGTGGCGGCCCCGTCGAAGCTGCAACGCCCGGCCGGGGACCGGGTGAAGACGGACGCGAACGACGCGACGCACCTGGCCCGGTTGCTGCGCCTCGGCGAGATCACCCCGGTGGCGGTGCCGACGCTCGAGCAGGAAACCGCCAGGGATCTGGTGCGCGCCAGGGAGGGCTGCCGGAGCGATCTGATGCGCGCCAGGCACCGCCTGTCGAAACTGTTGCTGCGGCACGGGATGGTCTATGACGGCGGTGACGCGTGGACCGGCAAACACGATCGGTGGCTGCGCGGCGAGGCCCGGGCTGCGCTGCCCGACGGGGGCACCAGACTCGCGTTCGACGCCGGCTACGAGACCGTGCGTATCACCCTCGCCCGGCGCGACGGACTGGACCGGGCCATCGAGAAGATGGCCGCCGACAGCCAGTACACGCCGATCGTGCAACGCCTGGGCTGCCTGCGCGGCATCGGCACCCTGACCGGGTTCGCACTGGCGGTGGAGATCGGCGACTGGCGTCGCATGACCGGCCGCACCATCGGTGCGTTCGTCGGGCTGACACCGTCCGAGCACTCCTCCGGGCAGTCACGATCCCAGGGGCCGATCACCAAGACCGGCAACGGGCATGCCCGGCGCCTCCTGGTCGAGGCAGCCTGGCATCACCGCCCCCGCTACCAGGTCGGCTCGGTGTTGCGCGCCAGATGGGACGCTGCACCGGCCGCGGCCCGGACCCGCGGTGATGAGGGCAACCGGCGCCTGCACCACCGCTGGGTCTCGTTCATCGACCACAAGAAACGCTCCACGATCGCCAACACCGCCATCGCCCGCGAGCTGGCCGGCTGGTGCTGGTCTTTGGCAGTCATGGACGACTGACGACCCGCAAGCTCGTTTCGCTGCCAGGCCGGTGGTGGCAGCGCGTGGAGCGACCCGCGACGCCGCTATGAACAGCCCGGAACGCATTGCACCGCAACGGGTCACGTTCGATTCTAGACAAGCGGAAACACTCCAGCCGAACCACCATAATGCGGTAACCAACCCGCGCATATCAGCATGACCGTGCGTCGATCAACCGACACGCTCACCACACGACACGCGACGAAACGACGAGACGCCCGCCCCCGAACCCGGGAGCGGGCACCCCACCCTGCCCTTGACAAACCCCACCCCCATATCAGCGGCCCGGCGTGCGGGCCATCACACGGGTCAGCGCGAGACGGACGGCCTCGGTCAGGCCGTCTGCGGCGGCGCCGTTAGGCAGCCCGTCGACCGGCCAGAAGCGCAGATCCGTCGATTCCGCCGAACGCACCGGCAGCGCCCCATCCGGGGCGACGGCCACGAACCGCACATCGAAATGCCGGGTCGCCACCCCGAGCGAGCAGGTGATCGGGTGCACGTCGAGCGCCACGGGCACCGGATCCAGCTCCAGGCCGGCGATCCCGGACTCCTCATCCGCCTCGCGGCTCGCCGCCGCGGCGAGGGTGCCGTCCCGGCTTTCGCAGTGGCCGCCGAGTTGCACCCACTGTCCGACCCGCGGGTGCAGTGTGAGCAGCGTATGACGGCGATCTGCCGAGAGCACGATCACCGAGGCGGTGAGATGTCCCGGCACACAACTGCGCGACGTGGCGTCGGGCCGGGCGGCGAGCAAGGCGAGGAACGCCTCCCGCAACGCCGCCTGAGCGTGCGTCGGGGCATGCCATGCCGTGAGCACCGTGCGGGCGTCGTCCGCGAGCTCCTGGTGCCCGGCCGGTACCTCGGCCAGCGCATCGCGTCGACCGAGCTCGATCGCCAGGTCGGTGCCGAGCCGGAACAGATCGCTGCCCGCCTCCCGGATGAGCGATCGCCCGCCGCCGCGCAGGCGGCCACGATCCGGCGCGCCACGATCCGGCGCGCCCGGCGCGGCTGAGTCCGGCGCGGCTGAGTCCGGCCCCGCCGAGCCCAACCCCGGCGCGTCCAACCCCCGGACAACCGCCACCGGCACGCCCGCGAGCTTCCCCTTCACCAGATCCGCCGCAGCGGCCACCTCGTCGCCGACCGCCACCTGCGTGACGACGAGCTCGTTGCCGAACTCGTCGACGCCGCCGCGGTGATCGTCCAGCACCTCGATCCCGGCCGCGCCGATGGCCACATCGGTCACCCCGTTGCGCCACGCCCGGCCCTGCGTGTCGGTGATGATCACGCCGATCCGGCGCCCGTGCGCCGCGAACGCCGCGACCATCGACGCCGCCGACGCGTCCGGATCCGTTGGCAGCAGCGCGATCTCGTCCGCGTGCACGTTCGATCCGTCGACGCCGGCCGCCGCGGCGACGATGCCGAGCCGGTTCTCCACGATCTTCGTCCGGCCGATCTGGGCGACCAGGCGAACGGTCTCCCGGTCGATCAGATCCCGTCGGAACGCGTCGCGCCGCACCGGGTCCGTGGGCGCGGCGACCAGCCGGCCCTCGGCCTTCGAGACGACCTTCGACGTCACCACGAGCACGTCTCCGTCGATGATCGCGTCCCCGGCCGCGGCGTGGATCAGCTCGGCGAGGTCGTCACCGGGTCGCACGTCGGGCAGACCGTGGATCGGGATGATCGCCAGCCCGTCGGCGGCGGGGGAGCGTCCCGTGGCATGCCGGTGCGGCCGCTCCTCACCGGTGGACATCGACCAGATCCAGCGCGGCGGCGACCATCTGCGCCGTCGCCTGCGGATCGCGCATCATGAGCGGAGCGTGACCGATACGCATCCCGTCGATCGTCGCCCCGTCTCCGTCGGCGATCAGGAAGGCATCGAGCAGCCCACCAGCCGTCCGCGCCCCGTAGTGCGCCGCCACCCCCTGGGCCGAGCAGTCGACGCCGATCGCTCGCAGGCACGCGTCCGCGTGCCCGCGCACCGGGTGCCCAGCGATGATCGGCGACACGCCGACCACCGGCGCCCGGGCAGCGCTCAAGGCTTCCCGGATCCCGCCGACCGCGAGCACCGTGCCGACCGACACCACCGGGTTCGACGGGGCGATGAGGATCACGTCCGCGGCATCGATCGCGTCGACCACACCGGGCGCGGGCGACGCCAGATCCGCGCCGATGGGCGTGATCGCCAGCGGCTGCAAGGCGGCCTGATGCTTGATCCACCATTCCTGGAAGTGAATGGCGACGAGCGGTGGCTCATCGGCACTTCCGATCACCGTGCGCGGATCCAGGCTCGGGCCCTCGCCCGGAACATCGTCATATTCGTTGCTGCCCCCACCAGCACCCGCGACGTGATCCGGATCGGCCACCACCACATGTGTCTCGACGCGATCGTCCGTCATCGGCAGCAGGCGGACGCCCGGCTGCCAATGCGCGCAGAGCGCCTCGGTGACGGCCGACAGCGGGAATCCCGCGTCGAGCATGCGCGTGCGCATCAGGTGCGTGGCTATGTCCTTGTCGCCGAGCGCGAACCAGGGCGCCTCCGCACCGTAATCCTTGAGCTCGGCCGAGACCGTCCAGGTCTCGTCGGCGCGGCCCCACCCCCGCTCGGTGTCGGCGATGCCGGCCGTCGCGTACAGGCAGGAATCCAGGTCGGGGCTCACGTGCAGGTTGTGCAGGCGGATGTCGTCCGCGGTGTTGACGATCGCGGTGATCTCGTCGTCCGCGTCCGCCGGCGCCGGACCCGTCGGATCCCATCCCAGGAACGCCTTGACTCCCAACAGGAATCTGGCTCCGCCGACGCCGCCGGCGACCACTGTGATCTTCACGTGACGATCCTGTCAGATTTCGGGCGGCCGATTCGCACGCGGTCACCGCCAGAACTGGAACAGGCCGGCGCCGACACCGGCGGCGAGCGTGTTCCCGCCGGCCAGACCGAGGAGCCAATACCCCGCGGCGAACAGCGCACGCATCACACCGGGGACGGCGAATATGACGGCGAAGGCGGCCAGCGGCAGCCATACGCGAGTGCGCGTGAGGGCCTGCGTGATCCGCGGCGGCAGGTACGGTGCCAGGATCCCGTAGCCGTCGAAACCGGGGACCGGCAACAGGTTCAGTATCCCGGCGACGAACTGCAGCAGCGCCAGGAACGACAGGGCGGCCCCCATCGCCGAGTCGAACGGCGCGGCGAGCATCGCCAGCACGATTCCCGCCAGGACGTTGGTCGCCGGGCCGCCGGCCGCGACCACCGACGACCACCAGCGGTGCCGGAGCTTGCCCGGCTGCACGATCACCGCGCCGCCGGGCAGCGGGATCCCGCCGATCGCGAGCAGCAGGATCGGGATCACGAAGCTGTTCGCGGAGTCCAGGTAGCGGGTCGGATTGAGGGTCAGGTATCCGCGCTCTCGCATCGACGTGTCGCCGCCGGCCAGCGCCAACGCCGCGTGCGCGAACTCGTGCAGGCACAGCGTGATCACCCAACCGCCCAGGACGGTGACGAAGACCCAGACGCCGACGGGCGTCGCGCCGCGTTGGGCGAGCGCGGCGCCGACCGCGGTGGCCGCGCAGACGGCCGGGAAGATCCACGAACCGGAGCGAGGGTGTGCCACGAGGTACCAGTCTGCCCTGCCCTCGGCAGCGTGCCCGGGCAGGTGGACCGGCGCGGTGCCGGGTGGGCCGGGCGCTGTCTCGGCTGCATTACCACATGACTCGGGGTTGACGCAGGGCAGGACACACCTGTGTAATCACATCTATGTAATTTGCCGAACCGGCCGGAAACGGTGTGTTGCTATCAAGTGACGCAGCGTATTGGAGGTCGGCGGGGTAGGAGTCGCACGGAAAGGAGTGGCCATGGCCACCGGTCAAGAAGACCCGCGCATGCGCGAGATCGCGGCCGCGATCCTCGGCACCTATGGCACTTCGGATACGCGGTGGCAAGAGCGTGCGCTGTGCGCCCAAACGGACCCTGAGGCCTTCTTCCCGGAGAAGGGGGGGTCGACCCGCGAGGCGAAGAAGATCTGCGAGGTCTGCCCGGTTCGGGCCGAGTGCCTCGCCTATGCGCTGGAACACGACGAACGATTCGGCATCTGGGGCGGCCTGTCCGAACGGGAACGGCGCCGTCTCAAGCGGATGGCCGGGTAACACCTCGGCGCACCGCGTACCGGCATGCTGCTGTGTCGTGCCCCAGGGCCTATTCGGCGCCCTTATCCAGTTCTCTATTCAATGCCCTGCTCTATTCGATTCCCTCGCCGAGCACGGCGCTGATCTGCTCGGTGAGGACGTCCGCCACCAGATCCGCCAGGTCGATCTGCGAGGGCGCGCGCATTTCCACCGGCCGGCGGTAGACGACGATGCGAGCCTTGGTGGCACGGCCGCGCGCGTCCACGCCCGGTGGGAAGAAGCGCGCCAGCGGAACTCCGTCATCCACGACGACGTCGCTCGACGAGAGCACCGGGCCGTCCGGCAACGCCGGGACGTCGTCGACGGCGAACTCGATGGCGGAGAGCTTGTCCGGCCAGCGCGGTTCCAGGTCGGTCACCGCTTCCATCACCATCTGGTCGAAAAGCTCTGCGCGGGTTCGGAATCCCGGCACCTGGGCGGGCAGCAGGGGCGTCCGCGGCCCACGTCCGCGGCGGTCGCGCGCGGTCCTATGACGCGGCCCGGGCGCCCGGTCGGTCGCCGTGCGGGCCGGATCGGGGGTGTCCGCCGGCGCGACGACGCCGACGCGAGTTCCGTGCGTTCTGGCCATGATGCCACCAGTCTACGAGCGCGGCGGCGGCCGGATCGCGCTCCGTCTCTTCCGTGCCTCTTCGGTCGGTTCATCCGCCAGTCGCACGGATCGGCGCGCCGCCAGCATGGCCTGGGACGCGCGGGCTACGCTCCGGCTGTGAGCGACGCCGGAGGGAGGCTGCCGCGTCGCGACGAAGTCGCAGCGGCGCCGAGCGGAGCGCGGAGCGAACAATCCGGCACCGTGAGCGACGCCGGAGAGAATCAGGGCCGTCGCGACGGTTCCGTGAGCGAGGTCGAAGGGAGGCTCGCCCGTCGCGACGGAGTCGCAGGGCGGCCGAGCGGAGCGCCGAGCCAACAGTTCGATGCAGCAGGCCCGATGAGCGGAGTGCGGAGCGAACAATGAGTGCCGTGACCAGTGTGCGCCGATGCTCCCGGACCGGGTGCACCCATCCGGCTGTCGCGACGCTGACGTTCGCCTACGCGGACTGCACCGCCGTGGTCGGGCCGTTGGCGCGGTCCGCGGAGCCGCATTCCTACGATCTGTGCGCCGAACACGCAGCCGGCCTGACGGCGCCCCGCGGCTGGGATGTGGTCCGGCCCGCGACGGGTTTCTCCGAACCGGAGCCCGGGCCCGACGACCTCGAGGCGCTCGCCGATGCGGTCCGTGAGGCGGGACGCGCGGAACGTGCGCCCGAGCCCGGCCCGGCGGTGGTGACGGGCCGGCGCGGTCATCTCCGGGTACTCCGATTCCCCGAGGACTAGGTCCCGGGAGGTTCTGCGGAGGTTCTGCGACGGAGCGTGACACCCGCCCTGCGCGAGCAACGATCGCGGCGGCCCGCGGCGTCGACGGTCCGATCGACGCGGGCGCAGCGCCGGGTCGAGTGAGACGGGTCGAGTGAGATGGGTCGAGTGAGACGGCGCGGGGCAGTACGGTCGAAGGCGGATTCGGTGCCTGCGCGGATCACTGAGAGGACGGCACATGGCGATTGACCTCGACGAGCAGCTGTTGGCGGTGCTCGCGTGTCCCGCCGACCACCACGCACCGCTGGTCGTCGGCCGCGAGGGCGACCCCGACGCTCCGTTTCTGACCTGTTCCGAATGCGGCCGTGCCTACCCGGTGCGGGATGGGATCCCGGTGCTGCTCCTCGACGAAGCGGATGCCGCTCCGGACGCCGATGACGCGGATCGGACCGGGCCGGCATGGAGCTGATGCGCAACCGGATCCGGCCGTACGCCTGGGGCTCACGGACCGCCATCGCGGAGTTGACCGGCGCGCCATGTCCCTCCGCGCATCCGCAGGCCGAGCTGTGGATGGGCGCCCACCCGGACGATCCCTCGGTTCTCGTCGGCGAAGGCGGCGACGTCTCGCTGTTGGACGCGGTGGTCGCGGATCCGGACGGGATGCTGGGTGAGGCGGTGGCCAGCAAATTCGACGGCCGATTCCCCTTCCTGCTCAAGGTGTTGGCCGCGGCCGAGCCGTTGTCGCTGCAGGCGCACCCGTCGGCAGAGCTCGCCCGGCGCGGGTTCGACGCCGAGGAGGCAGCCGGGGTCGCCCGCAGCGACCCGAGCCGCAACTACACGGATCCGTGGGCGAAACCGGAGCTGATCTGCGCGCTCACCGAATTCCATGCGCTGTGCGGTTTCGCCGACCCCGCCCACGCCGTGGACGTGCTTCGCGGGTTGGACGTGGCGGGTCTGGACCACTACCTCGCCCTGCTCGCCGGGCAACGCGATGCCGAGGGGACCCGGGCGCTGTTCTCGACGCTCATCACGATCCCCCCGAACGCGGTGTCCAGCCTGTTGGAGGCCGTGCTCGCCGCCTGCGTGGCACGGGTGCGCGAGGGCGTCAGTCCGCATGTGGCGCAGTACCGGACCGCGCTCGAACTCGCCGAGCGGTACCCCGGTGACGCCGGCGTCATCGCCTCACTCATGCTGAACCGGGTGACGCTGCAGCCCGGCCAGGCACTGTACCTGCACAGCGGCAACCTGCACGCGTACCTGTCCGGCACCGGGATCGAGATCATGGGGAACTCGGACAACGTGCTGCGCGGCGGGCTCACCCCCAAACACGTCGACGTTCCCGAGCTGATGCGGGTCCTCGATTTCACCCCGGGGCCCGTGGAGATCCTCGGCGGGCAGGCGGCGCCGCAGGGTGAAGTCGTCTACCCCAGCCCGGCGCCCGAATTCAGGCTGTCCCGGCTCCAGCTCGATGCGCGCCCGCACGATGTGACGCACCCCGGCCCGCAGGTGCTGCTGGTCACCGAGGGCGACGCCGTCGTCGAGACCGCCGACGGCGGGCGACTTGCCGTATCCCGCGGTCAATCGGTGTGGATCGCGGCGCGCGACCGGGGCGTGACCGTCTCGGGTCCGGCGACCGTGTTTCGCGCGACCGACGGTTTATGACGCCCGGAGCTGGTGTCGCCCGGAGCCGACCTCAGGGGGCACCGACGCCGACCGGGTGCCGGCCCGGCATGCGCTCCCTGCGAGGATGACGGCACCGTTCGGCAGGTCGGGAAAGGGATCTCACATGTTCGATTCGCTGTTGGTCGCCAACCGGGGGGAGATCGCACGCCGCGTCCTGCGGACGGCTCGCGAGTTGGGTCTGCGCGGCATCGCCGTCTATTCGGAGGCCGATGCGGACCTGCCGTTCGTCGCCGAGGCGGACGAGGCCGTCCTGATCGGCCCGGCCAACCCTGCCGATTCGTATAGGAACGTGGACGCCATCCTTCGCGCGGCGCATGCCACGCGCGCCGCCGCCATCCACCCCGGTTACGGATTCCTGTCGGAGAACGCCGGGTTCGCCCGGGCCGTCATGAACGCGGACCGCATCTGGGTCGGACCCTGGCCGCAGGCCATCACGGCCATGGGCGACAAGATCGCCGCACGGAACATGATGGAAGAGGCGGGCGTCCCGGTGTCGCCCGGCACGAAGGAGCCCCTGGTCGACATGGCCGATGCGGCGGATGCCGCCGCGCGGATCGGGTATCCGGTGATGGTCAAGGCGGCGGCCGGTGGCGGCGGCATGGGCATGGCGATCGCCGATGACGAGGCCATGCTCGCCAAGCAGTTCGACACCGTCGTGGCCTTCGCCGAACGCACCTTCGGCGACCCCAGCGTGTTCGTGGAACGCTTCTTCCCCACGGTGCGGCATGTCGAGGTGCAGATCCTCGGGCTCGCCGACGGCCGGGTGATCGCGCTTGGTGAGCGGGACTGTTCCGTGCAGCGGCGGCACCAGAAGGTTGCCGAGGAGACGCCGTCGCCCGCCGTCGACGACGAGCTGCGACGGCGCATGCTCGCGGCCGCGTCCGCCGCGGGCGCCGCGGTCGACTACCGGGGGGCGGGCACCGTCGAGTTCCTGCTGGATCCCGCGACGAAGGAGTTCTACTTCCTCGAAATGAACACCCGCCTCCAGGTCGAGCACCCCATCACCGAGGCGGTGCTGGGGATCGACCTCGTCGCGGAGCAACTGCGCGTCGCGGCCGGCGAGGAACCCGGATTCGACCCCGCGGCGATCACGCCCCGCGGGCACGCCATCGAATTGCGCATCAATGCCGAAGATCCAAAGCGGTTCCTGCCGGGGCCCGGCGCCATCACCGAGTGGGTGGAGCCCGTGGGGGAAGGCGTCCGCGTCGATTCCGGCTACCGCGCCGGGAACACCGTCACACCGTTCTACGACTCGCTCATGGCCAAACTCGTTGTGCACGCGCCGAGTCGCGCCGAGGCCCTGGAGAAGGCCGCGGCGGCGGTCGACGGGTTCACCATCGTCGGCCCGAAATCCAACCTGGCGTTCCATCAGGAACTGCTCGTGAACTCGGAGTATCGATCCGGATGGTACGACACCGGCCTGATCGGCCGGATGCGATCGTGACCGCACCGCCTATGGTGTGATGGATCACGGGGGTGGGGTTTGCTGCCCGCGCGCCGCATCGGTAGGTTCAGTGCGGTCTGGTTGGCGGACGACCGCGGCACGGCGGAACAGCAGGGGCCCCGCACCTCGGCGCCTTCCATTCCGACGAGCCGCGAGGTCGCCACCTCGCCGAAGCCCGAACATATTCACCCGCTACAACTTGAAGTGAGGCCGACGTGGCATTGCCGCAACTGACACCCGAACAGCGCACTGCAGCCCTGGAGAAGGCCGCGGCCGCGCGCCGGGTCCGCGCGGAACTGAAGGAGCGTCTCAAGCGAGGCGGGACCTCGATCAAGCAGGTGCTCGCGGACGCCGAGAAGGACGAGGCACTTGCCAAGCTCAAGGTGTCCGCACTGCTGGAATCCCTGCCCGGTGTGGGCAAGGTGCGCGCCGCGCAGCTCATGGAGCAGTTCGAGATCGCCCCGAGCCGCCGCATCCGCGGCCTCGGCGAGCGCCAGCGTAAGGCGCTGCTGGACGAGTTCGGGTACTGACGGCCGGTTCGGCGGACCGCCGTGTCGGGACGCAGCGAGTCGGCACCGGATGTACCGGGAAGGTCTCGGCGCGGACGGCTGTATGTGGTATGCGGGCCGTCCGGGGTCGGCAAGTCGACCGTGCTTTCGGCATTGCGCCGGGCGCGGCCCGACCTGTGGTTCTCAGTTTCCGTCACTACCCGGCCGCCTCGGCCGGGGGAGCGGGACGGAGCGGAGTACCACTTCGTCGACCAGCGCACCTACGACCGCATGGTGAAAGGCGGTGAGCTGCTCGAGCACGCCACCTATGCGGGCCATGGGTACGGCACGCCCCGCGAACCGGTGGAAGAGCGTCTCGCCGCTGGCATCGATGTCCTGCTGGAGATCGAGCTCCAGGGTGCCCGGCAGGTGCGGCGGGCACCCGGGCTCGGTGCCGAGGCCGTGCTCGTGTTCCTGGCACCTCCGTCGCGCGCGGAGTTGGTCCGCCGCTTGACGGGCCGCGGCACGGAGGATGATCCGGCGCTGGCGGCGCGACTCGCGGCGGCCGATGCCGAGCTTGCCGCCGAGGGCGAGTTCGATTGCACGGTCGTCAATACGACCGTCGCCGACGCGGTCGACGCCTTGGTAACATTGATGGCTGCATGACGGCCGACCGCTGCCGGTGGATAGGGCCAGTGTGCGGCGCGTCGCGGTGGCCGGGTTGGTCCCCGCGGAGGCGCGGCGCAGAATCGTGCCGACACAGAATCGAGAAATGATGGACAGCGCCGCCCCGACGCCCGCTCAGATCGCCGAAGCCGGGATCACCTACCCGCCCATCGACGAGTTGCTGGCCAAGACCAGCTCCAAGTACGCGTTGGCGGTGTTCGCAGCCAAGCGCGCTCGGCAGATCAACGACTACTACTCGCAGCTCTCCGAGGGCCTGTTGGAGTACGTCGGTCCGCTGGTCGACCCGCTGCCGCGCGAGAAGCCGTTGTCGATCGCGCTGCGGGAGATCAACGCCGATCTGCTCGAGCACACCGAAGGCGCCTGATCGCTGCTGGTCGCGTCCGATCGAGCACAGCCCATGCGGCCCACGTCCCCGTCGCCCCGGGTGGTGCTGGGTGTCGGCGGAGGCATCGCGGCGTACAAGGCGTGTGAGCTGCTGCGTCGGCTGAAGTCCGACGACGGGATCGGCGCCGACGTCATCGTCGTTCCCACCGAGCATGCGCTGCGGTTCATCGGCGCGGCCACCTTCGAGGCGCTCTCCGGCCGTCCGGTGCACACCGATGTCTTCTCCGACGTTCCGTCCGTCGCCCACGTCTCTACCGGCCAACATGCCGACCTGGTGGTGGTCGCCCCGGCGACCGCCGATCTGCTCGCGCGCGCCGCGACCGGACGCGCGGACGATCTGCTCGCTGCGACGCTGCTCGTCACCCGCGCGCCGGTGCTGATGGCGCCGGCCATGCACACCGAGATGTGGACCCACCCCGCGACCGTCGCGAATGTCGAAACCCTGCGGTCCCGGGGTGTCGTCGTGCTCGACCCGGCGGTGGGACGACTCACCGGGGCGGACAGCGGCGCCGGCAGAATGC
>JAFIHI010000036.1 GCA_017848755.1 Nakamurella sp.
AGGGCTGCGTCGCGGTCGACGATGGGACCTGGCGCGGGCCATGACCACGGCACCGAGAGCATGGCAGCGCCGATGCCCTGCGCGCGATGCCCCGCACGGTTGATCACCGTGAGGGTCACGGTCGCCATCGTCACGCTGTCCACCACCCCACCGGCGAGGATCAGCGGATGCGTCAGCTGGACGCCGGTGAAGAACACCGAACCGTCCGCCACCCGGATATCGGTATCAGCCATGGCGCTCGCGCGCTCCGTCGTAGTTCCTGCGCAGCGTCGCCAGCCGGCGCTCGACCTGTTCCAACAGCGCGACCGGGCGAAGCAGTTCGAGGGCCGGAAGGGGCGGCGTCCGGTGGATCGCCATGTGTAGAAATCGGTCGATCGCCGGCAGCAGGTAGTCGGCGCCGAGCACGATGGTGACGGACTCGGTCTGCCCAGCCCGGCCGGCCGCGACCTGGAAGGGGACCGGCTGCTCGTCGGCTGGGGTGAGAAGTTCGATGGCCACGCGGGTGTCGCCCAGCAGCGCGTCGACCCGAACGGCGTCGGCGGACCGCGTCACCGCTTGCACCTGCACCGTGCCCGGAGCCAGGTGACAGGCGATCTCTGCCAGATGGATGCCGTAGAAGAACACGCCACCGTAGGGGCTCTCGGTGTCGGCCGTGCCGCGCGCGGTCAACGTCTCGAGCGGCGACTGCTCAGCCAGCGCGCGCAACGCGACGATCTCGGGTGTCCACCGCAGCACCGAATAGGAGGTGAGCGGCACCGCGGCGGCCGCGGCAGCAGCGAGCATGCGTTCGGCGTCCGCCGTGCTGGTGGCGAACGGCTTGTCCACCCACACCGGGAGTCCAGCGCGGATCAGCGGCAGAGCGTGCACGGCATGCAGCGCCCCGTGGCGGTCGGTGACGATCGCCGCGTCCACCAGGCCGAGAAGCCCCTCCGGCTCGGCGACCACTCGGTCGATTCCGCCCTGCGCGGCGAGCTCGCCCGCGGCTCGCGGCTCACCGCAGACGACGACCACGCTCCCCTGCGGCAGCCGGCGGTCGATGTTGAACAGTCGGATGATCTGCGCGGCATGGGAGTTGTCCGTGCCGACAATGCCGATCCGTAAGGGTGTCTCGATCATGACGCGGCCGCCAGCTCCGCACAGGCGTCCAGGAAGGACAGCGTTTCCGGCAGGGTGAGCGGCGAGTTGGCAGCCTCGTACAGGTTCTCGGAATGGCTCTCCTCACGCCGGCCCCCGGGCGAAAGTGGGCGCGCGTGCGGGAGTGCGGCCAGGAGCCGGCCGGCGGTCGCGCTGCCGATCCAGGCGAGGCGGGGACCCTGCGGCCCGCGCAGCGCCAGGACGTTGACCTCGAGATCGTCCAGCACACCGGTGGCGGAGCCGTGGCGCGCGACGTATCCCCCCATGGCGAGTCCTGTGGGGGGTGTGACCACCGTGGCCGCTGCGGCGGCCATCCATGGGCTGGACATCAAGCGTTGATGCTGAGCAGGGTGGCCAACGGTCGGCCGCGGCGTTCCATCCGGCCGATGACCTCGACGGACAGCGCCTGGGCGAGGAGAGCGCCGACGATGGTCGAGGTGGGCCCGACCGGGTGCGGCTCATGAGGCACCACCGCGTCGCCCGGCACTCCGCAGTTATCGATCACCACATCGGCAAGTTCGAACAGCCGGCGGCCCGATGGTGCGCGGGAGGCGACGGCGGCGCTGTGGGCCAGCGACGTCAGCGCGATCACCGCCGCGCCGCGTCGACGCGCCCCCGCCGCGAACTCGACCGGCACGGCATTGCGGCCCGAGTTGGAGACCACCAGCAGGCAATCGCCGGAGCCGACGGGATGAATCTCGAGCAATGTCTCGGCCAGCCCGACCTGGCGTTCCAGCAGGCTGCTCTTATCCAGGCCCTCGTGCAGCATCAGCGACGGTTCCAGGATCGGCCGGAACTCAACGAGACCGCCGGCGCGTCCCCACAGCTCCTCGACCAGCATGTGGGAGTGCCCTGTCCCGAAGGCCCACCAGTGGCCGCCGTCCGCGAGCCGGGTCGCGATCAGTTCGGCGGCCCGGTCGATCGCCTCGCGCTGCGTGTCCACGGCGCGATGGATGACGTCCAGGGCCAGCGTCAGGAAGCGTTCCGCCGTGGGGGATGCGGATGCGCCGTCCAGGGTCGGGCGCGTGTGCTGATCGGGCCCGGTCAGTGGGGCCCGTGTCCCGTCGACGTTCATCAGCACTGGCCGTCTCGCCGTTCGAACTTGGTGGGCTTGTCCCACACGCGCCCGCCCTCCCAGAGCCAATCCGTGACGAGCTGGATCATCTCCCCGAGTGTGCGATCCGGATAGCCGAACAGTTCGTGGCAGAGCATCGCGTTGCTCAGCAGGCTGGTCGGCAGCTCTGTGCCGCGGAACACGGGTTGGATCCCGAGTCGCGCGCCGATGTCCTTGGCCACGGCGCGCACCGACGCAGTCTCCGGCCCGGTCAGGTTGAGGATGAACGGCGGCACGTCCGCCTTGCCCAGGGCGCGCAGGATCACCTCATTCGCGTAGCGCTGCCACACGACGTTCACGGTGCCGGTCTCCAGATCCACGGGCTCTTGGGCGATGATCTGCTTGGCCAGATCCACCAGGACGCCATAGCGGACCTCGCACGCGTAGTTCATCCGCAGCAGCGTGACCCGGGTGCCTCGGGTGCGGCTGGCGTTGACGAACACCTGCTCTCGGCCACGGCACGTCATCGCGTACTCGCCGACAGGCCCGGTCGGGTCGCTCTCTCGCGGGCCACCGGTGCCGGGGTCGGTCAGTGGATAGACATTGCCGGTCGACATGGCACAGATCGATGCGTTCGCGTAGCGCTGTGCCACGTGAGCGGGAATGACGGTGTTCGTCATCCACGCGTCATCGGTGTGCTGGGCCGTTCCGAACCGCGCTCCGACCAGGGACACCACCCGGTCGGCATCGGGAAGCCTCGACAGCGCTGCGGGATCCGACAGATCGGCGGCCTGAATGTGGATGCCGTGGGATTCCAGCGACTGCCGGCGCCGCTCGTCGGTCCAACGGGACACGGCGGTCACCGGGATATCAGACCGTCCGGTCGCGTCCAGCGCGCGCCTGGCCATGGTCGCCACCGCGGAGCCCATCTTGCCACCCGCACCGAGCACGACCAGTCCGCGGCCGGGGGTCGTCACCTCCCATCCGGCGACCTCTTCCAGGAGCTTCGGCCCTGGCCTGCTCAGTTCGTCTTCCAGCTCTTCTTCGGTGTCGAACACGATTACTGCTCCTTGACTGCCGAGGGATTCCGGTGGTCGTGGTCGTTCTCGCCCGCGTGGGGATCGAGGCGGAAGAGTTCCACCGCGTTGCGCCAGAAGATTAGCTCCCGACTTTCCGCACTCAGATCAGCTGATTGGTACAGGCCGATGGCGACCGCCGGGTCGATCAATGTGGCGTCGGTGCCCAGCAACAGCCGGCGATGGTCGACCTGTTCGGTGATCCGGCGGACGCGAGCCAGATCTGTGATGGAACAGGAGAGCTCGAGATAGAGCCGATCGGTGATTCCCGCGGCCTCGACTGCGCTGTCCCAGCTGGTGGCGCCGGCGTGCGCGGCGATCGCTCTGATGTGGGGCCGGTCCGTGACCAACGCAGCCAGGTCGAGCACGTCCGGCCCCCAGGTGTGCACCAGCACCACGGCGTGCATGGCCTCGAGCATGTCGAAGGTCTCCCGCATCTGCGGTGACGCGATACCGCGGCCCGGATAGGTGGTGTGGATCTTGATGCCCACCCACCGGTCGGATGCCAGGTACCGCTCGGCGTCGGTCCGCCCCGCATCCGGGGTGTTGGGATTGACCACCACATAACCGCGCAGCCGGGGATGCTCGGCGAGCACCACGTCCAGGCGGGCGTTTCCGTGCGGAGCGTCATAGACGACGGCCTCGCTGGCCGAGACGATCTGCAGGTCGATGCCATAGTGGTCGAGTAGCCGTTCATTCTCCTCGATATCGCCGATGTCCATGGCGAAGAACCAGGGCCCCCAGTGACCGTGGACGTCGATGATCGGGCCGGTGTATTCCGGGGTCATGGCGCCTCCATGGCGTCGGTCGGCGCGTCGGTCAGCCAGCCGCCCGTGACAGTCGCCCAGTCCTCGTCGGAGATCCGCGCGTGACGCAGCCGCAGGGCGCTGGGCGCGATGGCATGCAGCGGCGCCCGGCTGCCGAAGGCGGTGTGGCGGGCGCCAACCTCGCCGACCAGGCGCTCGATGGAGTCCGGCGCGTTGAGCAATCGGGTGGAGGACACGAATCCCGGCTCCTCGCGAGCCAGCAGGATGAAATCGGCCAGGTGGTAGGCGTGCACATCGAGGAACACGA
>JAFIHI010000037.1 GCA_017848755.1 Nakamurella sp.
CCCACGCAAGGTCAAGTTCCGCAAGCAGCACCGGCCTACCCGCAGCGGTATGTCCAAGGGCGGCAACGCCGTTACCTTCGGCGACTACGGTATCCAGGCCCTCGAGCCGGCCTATGTCACGAACCGCCAGATCGAGTCCGCGCGTATCGCCATCAACCGGCATATCCGCCGCGGCGGGAAGGTCTGGATCAACATCTTCCCGGACCGGCCGCTCACCAAGAAACCGGCCGAGGTCCGCATGGGCTCCGGCAAGGGGTCGCCGGAATGGTGGGTCGCGAACATCAAGCCGGGACGCGTCCTGTTCGAGATGACGTACCCGTCGGAGACCATGGCCCGCGAGGCGTTGCGCCGCGCCATGCACAAGCTGCCGATGCGCTGCCGGATTGTCACCAGAGAGGGTGGTGAATGACCATGGCCGAAGCAACTGCCGCGTCCATGCGTGAACTGGGCGCCGAAGAACTCGTGATTCGCCTGCGGGAATCCAAGGAAGAGCTGTTCAATCTGCGTTTCCAGATGGCCACCGGGCAGATGGACAACAACCGCCGGCTGCGCGAGGTCCGCCACGACATCGCGCGGATCTACACCGTGATGCGCGAGCGTGAGCTCGGCCTGTCGGTCGGTCCGGATGCCGTCAGCAGCACAGCCAGCACCACGGAGGATGCACAGTGAGCGAACCAGTGAGCGACGAGGCGACGACGGAGGCCGGCACCCCGGCGACACCGGCGCGTGGGTTCCGCAAGACGCGCGAGGGCATCGTGGTGTCCGACAAGATGCAGAAGACCATCGTCGTGGCGTTGGAGGACCGGGTGAAGCACCCGCGGTACTCCAAGGTCATCCGCCGCACCCAGAAGGTCAAGGCGCACGACGAGGCCGGCCTGGCCGGTGTCGGCGACCGCGTCCTGCTCGCGGAGACCCGGCCGCTGTCCGCCACCAAGCGCTGGCGCCTCGCCGAGGTCCTCGAGAAGGCCAAGTAACAGCGAGTATGACGTAGTTCGTCGCGATACCCGTCCGCCAGGCCCCTGCCCGTTCCGGCTGAGGGCCTGGCGGCGTTTTCGGGCACGAAGCCTCGAAGCGTGCAAATCTAACGGCTCGTGTTAGATTTGCACGCATGATTCCGCGACATGCGCACTCTCTGCTCATGGAGCGGCTCGAGACGAATGCTGCGGTCGTGCTCCTGGGGCCGCGTCAGGTCGGCAAGACTACCCTCGCCCGCGGTATCGACTGGCCGGCCGGGATGGTGTACCTGGACCTGGAACGCCCCGCGGACCGGCGACGGCTGGACGACGCAGACGCGTACCTGCGAGCGCAATCACCGCGCCTGGTGATCTTGGACGAAGTCCATCGGGCGCCGGAGCTGTTCCCGGTGCTGCGCGGCGTCATCGACGACAACCGGCGAGCCGGACACCGATACGGGCAGTTTCTCCTGTTGGGTTCTGCCTCGCTCGACCTGATGAGCCTCAGCTCGGAAAGTCTCGCCGGTCGTGTGGCGCACGTCGACCTCCCCGGCGTGACCATCGATGAGGCGGCCGAGGTCGGCCTCGCGCCCGATGAGGTGTGGCTGCGCGGCGGATTTCCGGACAGTCTCCTCGCTCCGTCCGATCGCACGTCCCTGCAATGGCGAACGGATCTGGTCCGGACGTATCTGGAGCGCGAGATCCCGTTCTTCGCCCCCCGGATCCCCAGCGAAACACTCCGGCGCCTGTGGACCATGACGGCACACACCAGCGGCGGATTACTGAATGCCAGTCGGCTGGCAGCGGGTATCGGCGTGAGCGGGCCTACCGTCGAGCGCTATCTGGATCTGCTCACGGACCTGGGCCTCGTCCGCCGGCTGCCGTCCTGGCAGGCAAACATCGGCAAACGCATGACCAAGGCGCCGAAGATCCTGGTGCGCGACAGCGGGTTGGCGCATGCGCTGTTGGAGATACCCGACCTTCATGCGCTGCTCGGGCATCCCGCCGCGGGGCCAAGCTACGAATCGTTCGTGGTGGAGAACCTGATCGCGGCGGCTGGCGCCGACTGGCAGCCTTACCACTTCCGCACCGCTACCGGGGACGAGATCGACCTGGTGCTCGTGCGCGGCGGCCACCCCGAGATCGCGGTCGAGATCAAGCGATCGACCGCACCGAGCCCCGGGTCGGGCCTGCGGCGGGCCATGGAACTCCTCCGTCCGCGGCAGGTGTACCTGGTCCACCCGGACACCGGCCGCGATCCGTACCGCAGTCACCGGGTCACCGTGATCGGGCTGTCCGCGCTGATCGGCGAGTTCCGCCGCGGCGCATGATCACCGGTTCCGATACCGCCGGGCCCGCACGCCCAGTAATCTTCGGAGATGACGATCCTTGCCTGGTTCCGGCGCCGGGCGCGTGCGGTGGTGTCGATAGCTGTCGTCGTCCTCGTGGTCTTGAGCGGAATCACGCTGCTGTGGTATGGGGTTACATTCCATTCGTTCGCGTTCTGGAGTGTGCCGTCGCGGATCAGCTATTGCCACCGCGATTACCAGACCGCGGGGTCACGACTGACGGGCGCGCAGTTCGACGAGGCTCACCTGTCGAGCATCGGACGCCTGGTGCCCGTCCTCGGCTGGCCGCTGTCCGCCACACTGGCATCGCCGGAACTACGCGCGGACGGCGTGCCCTGCGCCATGGTCCTGTACCTGCGGGAGGGGCCCAACTTATACGTCGCGTACGGCCTGCTCGGCGGCCCCTGACCTGGGGCTGCGAGCACGCAGGTTCGCCAGGATGTTGCGGGGGCGGATCGTGTCCGCGGGGGTCGGTATGCGTCGCGGCATGCGACGATCACAGTTCGTCAGCCCCCGGCCCGGTATGACCGGGCCGGGGGCTGACGCGTTCGGTGCGCGGCAGTGCCAACCGATCAATTCGGCGGCGGCGGGTAGGCGCAGTAGGCCACTACGGTCAGCGTGATCTCGGTACCCTTGGGGAGGTTCGAATCCAGCTTGTAGATGGCCTCCCAGGTGTTGTAGGCAGTGCCCTTCCACACCCGAGGGCCGTTGGAGGTCAGGGAGCCCCGGCACCAATCGGTGGAGGCGCCGCCGCCGATCACCACCTTGCCATCCGGACACGACGCATGTGGGGCAAGCGCAAGCGGTTCGTTGGCGTACAGGGTGGTGTGTGTATACGTATTGGTCACCACCTGGTAGCCGCTGAATCCGGAGGGTCCCTGCGGACCGATGGCTCCGGGTTCGCCCTGCGGT
This sequence comes from Nakamurella sp., assembly GCA_017848755.1. Lineage (GTDB taxonomy): Bacteria > Actinomycetota > Actinomycetes > Mycobacteriales > Nakamurellaceae > Nakamurella. The sequence goes on from JAFIHI010000037.1 coordinate 3,215, forward strand.
CCTTGCTCGCCGGTGTCGCCCTTCAGACCTTGGGCGCCGATGGGGCCTTGCGGGCCGGCCTGGCTCCAGCTGATCACCGTGTCGTGCTTGCGGCAGTTCGGCGGCGACGTGGGGTTGACCGTGACGAGGTAGACGTCGCCGGCGTTGCTTCGCAGGCAGCCCTGGTAGATGGTGCCGGTCGAGGGCGCGCCGGCCAGCGCCCATGTCGAGCCGCCGGCGACGGCGACGGCGGCGATGGCGCCGATGATCACGGCGCGGCGGACGTTCCGGATGTTCACGGTTGGTCGCTCCTCACGGCGGATGTATGCGGTCCGAAAGCATTCCGGCGCTGCGGGCGCCGCACATCCGGGCCAGTACGGAGATTGATCCCGAGCTAGCACGGTTTCGCCTGATCTCCGGCGGTGATCTGCTGGAGGCCTTGAGCTCGACAGAGATGGCACGCCCATTCGAAGCTGTGACAACAAAAGCTGTGACAACAAAAAGACGAAGAGAGGAACCGTCATGACCTTGCATCTGCGGCGCACCGGCGTCGCGGCGATCGGTCTTACCGTGGCCGCCGGACTACTGATGGCCGGCTGCAGCAAGACGAGCGCCGCCGACACGACTGGCACCAGCAGCGTGACCAGTTCTGACCTGTCCGCCTCGGCCCACTCGCATCCGAGTACGCCCAATCACTCGGCCGAATCGCGCTCGAAGGAATCGCCGACATCAGAGACGTCGACCCCTTCGGACGCGAAGGACGCCGACATCGCCGCTGCATGCAAGGCGCTGATGAGTTTCGATGCGGTGCAGTCGCCCGGTGGCGGTCCCGGTGGCCCGCCGCCGGCCGAGGATGTGAAGAAGTGGGGTTCTGCCCGGTTGCCGGCCTTGGAAGAGGCGATTACCAAGGGCGGCGACGCGCTCGGCGCCTACCTGAAGCCGTTGCTGCCGGTGATCAAGGCAGCGGCGTCCGATGGCACGACGCCGCCCGAGAGCGACGAGCTCTTGGTCAGCGCCGCCGGCTACGAAAGCTGGGCGCACAAGAACTGCGGATACCAGAATGTCGACGTCACCGCCGTCGACTATGCGTACCAAGGGATTCCGGCGACGCTGAAGGCCGGCGCGACGAGTCTCGGGCTGACGAACAAGACCGAGAAGGGTGAGTTCCATTTGGCGCTTCTGGCACGGGCCAAGGACGCGACGATCACCACTGTCGACCAGTTGCTGGCCGTGCCGATGCCGGAATTCGGCAGCAAGCTCGACATGCTCGGTGCCGCGCCCGCCGCACCGGGTGGAGCCGGCGGGATCCTGGTCGATCTGAAACCCGGTCGGTACTTCGTGCTCTGCCCGATCCCCGTCGGTGGGGACGAGACGAGCGGCGACATGCACATGATGCACGGCATGGCCGCCACTTTCGAAGTCTCCTGACCATGCCGGTTCGGCACCGGATCGCGCGGCTGGCAACGGTTCTCGCGGTGGGTGCGGCCGGGGCGGGGCTGATCGCGTGCAGCGGCACGCCGGCGCCGCGCCCCGGCCATCTGCATGAGACCGGTGTCGGCCGATCCGTGACCGACCTCGTTGACCGCAGCACCGTCGCACCGGATCTGCACGTCCGGCTCGTCGCCCGCGCGTCGACCATCGCGCTGTCGAACGGCCAGACCGTCGACGGGTGGACCTTCGGAGGTGCGCCAGTCGACGGCACTGCTGTCGACAAAACCGCGCTCGGGCCGCAGATCACTGTGCGGGAGGGGGATCTGGTCGAGGTCACCGTGCACAACGAAGACGTGGCCGACGGCGTGACGGTGCACTGGCATGGCGTGGACGTGCCGAACGCGATGGACGGGGTGGCTGGCGTCACCCAGGACGCCATCCCGCCCGGGGGCGATTTCACCTACCGGTTCCGGCCGCCGCAGGCCGGCACGTTCTGGTACCACACTCATCAGCGCTCGTCGGCGGGCGTGGTGAAGGGGCTGTTCGGTGCATTCGTCGTGTTGCCCGCCGATGCTCCCGAGATGTCAGGGGAGGCAGCGGGTATCGACGAGGTGCTGCTGGCGCACATCTGGCGGACGATCGGACGGCCGGATGTCACCACCGTCGGCCGGAACGCCGGGCAGACGGTTCGCACCGTCGCTGCGGGCACGCCGGTCCGGCTGCGGTTGGTCAACACGGACAGCCTGCAGCAGCACTGGTCGGTAGCCGGCACCGACTTCACGGTGGCCGCGATCGACGGCACCGACGTCAACGAACCCACACCGATCCGTGGCCAGACCCTCACCCTAGGCGGGGGCGGCCGGTTCGATGTTGTCTTCGTGATGCCGGACCACGCCGTCACCGTCGGAATCCTGGACCGCGGCGGACCCCGCTACGTGCTCCGGCCGCCCGGCGCGGCCGGCGGCGCCGAATCGGACGACGCGCCCGATTTATCGCCTGGCCCGCCGTTCGACCCGCTTGTCTACGGCCGTCCCGCGCCGGTGCCGTTCACGATGACGACCCACTACGACGTCGACGAGGTCCAGAAGCTGGAGACCCAGCGGAGTTTCGTCGGCGGCATGCCGAAGACGCACTGGACCATCAACGGCCGGCGGGCCCCCGACATTCCGATGATCATGGTGGGCGACGGCGATCTGGTGCGCGTGCACCTGATCAATGCGAGCGACACCGTGCACCCGATGCACCTGCACGGTCATCACGTGCTGGTCCTCGAGTTCAACGACGTCGCCGCATCCGGTAGCCCCTGGTGGGCGGACACCGTCAACCTGCAGCCGGGCGACGACGCGTGGGTCGCGTTCCGCGCGGACAATCCCGGAATCTGGATGGACCACTGCCACAATCTGGACCATGCGGCCGCCGGCATGCTCATGCACGTCGGCTATCGGGGCGTACACACGCCCTTCGAGATGTCCGGGTACAACAAGCCGGAATAGGCAGAATCCTCATCCCGCTGCCGCGGGGGCCGGCTACGGCTGGCGGTCGTCCAGGTAGGCCAGCACTGCGAGCACGCGGCGATGGCCGCCGTCTTCCACGGTGATGCCGAGCTTCGCCATGATGCTCGATACGTGTGTCTCCACGGTGCGTTCGGTGAGCCATAGCTTCCGGCTGATGCCGATGTTCGTTCTGCCCTCGGCCATCAGCGCCAGCACCTCGCGTTCGCGCGGCGTCAGGGCGTCCAGCGCCGTCGACTGCCGTGTCACGACGAGCCGCGACACCACCTCCGGGTCCAGTGCGGAGCCGCCGGCGGCCACGCGTTCGAAGGTGGCGAGGAAGTCGTCCACGTACAACAACCGGTCCTTGAGCAGATAGCCGAACGCGCCCGTGGCGACGAGCGCCACCGAATGCCGGGTCTCGACGTGCTGGGACAGCAGGATCACCGGAAGGGATGGGAACTCCGCGCGCGCGGCCGTCGCGACCCGCGCTCCGTCGTCGGTGTGGTTCGGTGGCATCCGGATGTCCAGGATCGCGAGATCCGGCTGGTGGCGCCGGATCTCGGCCAACGCGCCGGGAGCGTCGCTCGCCTTGCCGACGACGTCGTACCCGCCGGCCTCCAGCAGGGCGGCCAACCCCTCGCGGAACAGCGAGGAGTCTTCGCCGATCACTATCCGCATGGCAACAACACTTTCACAGTCGTGACGGCGCCGTGGTCGCTGTCCACAGCGAGCAACCCGCCCACCGCCGCCACCCGGTCGGTGAGCCTGGCCAGTCCCGACCCGGGCCGCGGGCGAGCGCCGCAGCGGCCGTCGTCACGCACGACGACGGCAACGCGATTGCCGTCCCGGTGGGCACGCACCGAGATTCGAGCGGCGCCAGCATGTTTGATTGCATTGGCGACGGCTGCCGTCACCGTCACCGCCACCTCGAACGATTCCCGGCCGATCAAGAGCCCGCTGCCGACCGACGCCAACGAGAACACCCCGAGCAGCACGGCCGCCATTGCGTCATCGACGTCGTACCGGTCGTTGTGCAGCAGGGCGATGATCGTCACCGCGGGAATGGCGGTATGCAGGACGAGCGGGCTCATCAGCGCGAGCACGGCGGCCACGCCGTTCGAGGGCGCCCGTCGGCCGGCTATCCCGGCGCCGATGATGATCGCGATGCCCGGCAGTGAACTGGTGGCCGCCCGGACGATCGAGTCGGTGTCGGCCGTGCGGACCGCGTCCAGCACTGCGACCGCCACCAGTGCGACGGTCAATGCGGCTGCCGCAAGCGTCAGCGCGCGGGGCCAGGGCATGGCCAACCCTAGATTGGCGGCACCCGCGAGGGCTTCAGTGCTGCCACCGAGCGTTCCCAGGCCGTCAGTCCGCCCAGGATCTCGTCCGCAGATGCGGCGGGTGCCGTTTCCGGGCGGGAGCGGCCCGTGCCCAGCAGGGACGCACCGAGCTCGACAGCCCTGACGGCGGCGAGCACCTGCGCCGGCGGGTGTCCTTCACGACATATCCGGTGACCGCAACGACTGCCGCAAACTCTGCACGCCGGTATGCCATTGGTGAGTCCCGGGCCGATGCCACCTGACTACTCGACGCGGGCGGCGCACTTACCACCCGGGACGAGGGGGCATCTGGTGTCGAGGTCGGGTACACGTGACTCTCCCTGGGCCTCCGCGCAGCGACGGCTGCGGCCCTCCGAACCAAGCCAAGCGGCGTCCTCTCCGGGAGCCGGAGCGGTAACTCCCCGGTTGGCACACGCCCTTGAAAGCGGTGGTAGCACCGATGCCGGGAGGGCGGTGCCTGCCTAGCGTGGTGGCCAGATGCCACGTCCGGAAGGGGCCCGCACCATGACTACTCTCACTGCCTCGGTTCTTCCCGCCAGGAAGCTCCGCCTGCCGACCTGGCGGCTCGTCATCAGCCGGCTCGGGATCGTCCTGACGGCGATCATGGGCAGCTTCAACATGGTCAACGGTGCGGCCTCGCTGCTGGGGCTCCAGAAGGAGGTGGAGGTGTCGCCGGTGCTCGCCGGGATGCTCCTGGGCATCGGGCTGCCGACCATGCTGCTGACCGTGTCGGCCTGGCAGTCGATGGGCAAGGCCCTTGCCGCACTTATCGCGCTTCGGTCACTTGAGGCGCTCACGATGTGGATCCCGATGGGCGCTGGTGACTGGTACTCCGCTCCGGAGAACCACCCCAAGTACGTCGGGCTCGTGATGGTCGCACTCGCCGTGTGCGGCCTGATGTCCCTCGGGCTCGGCCGACGTGTCCGGTGAATCTCCTTGCTCTGACTCGGTCCGTGGGGGAGCATGACGCGATGCGGGGCGGCATGCACACACGGTGGACGGTTGTCGCCGTGGTCCTCGTAGGGGCCACCGCGATCGCCGACGTCGTCGGGTGGGCGACGCGGCACGAGCCGGGTGCCGCGACGTCCTTCAGTGGCACCGTCACGGGGCTTGTCGGCATGCCGCTCGCCGTCGCGGCGACCCTCGTGATCGCGTGGTGGAACGCGGTGCGGGGCGACCGGGGCCTGGCCCGATGGTCGCTTGCATGCGCCGCCGCCTCAGCGTTTTACATGGCCGCGTCGTCAGCGACGGTCTGGATGCCGACCCGGGGCGGCTCCGGCACCGTCGCCCTCGCCGTTGCGGTGACGATCGTCGGCGCCGGCTGGACAGTGGTGCTGGCGTTGCTTCAGGCCTCCGTGCTCGCCGCCGGTGAGAGCGCACTCGGCCGGCCCTTTGCACGGCGAGGGCGGGCCGCGCTGCTCGGCGCTTCCTCCGTCGTCGTCGTGGCGGCGGTGCTGTTCCCGCCGGCGGCGACACCCGATCCCGCCGATGTCCCGACCCTGCTGCCGACCGGAATCGCCAGGTCAGACCTCGCCATGACCGTGGGCTCGACCGTCGCGGCACTGTGGATGCTCTCCACACTGGTCCTGCCAGCCGCGCTCTGGGTAGCGGCAGCACGCAGTCGAGGAACCCGCCGACGGCTCAACGTCCGGCTCGCGGTCGGGTCCCTGCTGCCCGCCATGGTCATCCTGCTGTGCGGCGTGCTCGACGCGATGCTGACCGCCGGTGCGCGCGGGGACGCCGAAATGGGCGCCCTCGCAGCAGGATTCGCGCTCGCCGAGCCGGCCGCCCTCGGCTGGCTCACGCTCACAGTCCGCGATGCAACGACCGTGTCCCGGCCCGCGATGACGACCGTCCCGGTGATCGCGCGCACATTGCTCTGGGCTGGCTATGCGCTCGCCGTCTTCCAAGTCGCTGCGCCGCTGGGGAGCCTGCTGGGAACGCATCCGACACACGGAGCGCTCGCGACGACGCTGGTCATCGCCGTCACCATCCTGCCCTGGGCGCTCCTAGTGCGCTGGTTCGTCGGCCGCTCCGACGCCGGCGCCGCCTTCGCCGAGGCCTTCCGGGACGCCACAACCCGGGGACTCCCCACCGGGGAGGCGGTCGAGCACGCCTTCCGCGACGGGCTGAACAGCCCGCAGGCACGCCTGCTGCTGCGCCGGTCTCTGCGGCGCTGGACGACGGCGAACGGACACCCGGCGGAGCCGCCACCATCCGATGCAGGCACCGTCGACGACCTTGCGGTGCTGGCACTGCGGGACGAGTCGGGACAGACCATCGCCGCCGTGCTGCACGAGTCGCGCTTCGCCGACACCCGGACCCTGGCGCGCACCGCCCGGCCCCTCGTCGAGCGGGCCATCCTCGAGGCGGACGTCTACGAGCAGGCCGAACTCGCCCTCGCGGAGCGTCGCCGCGCGGACACGGCGGCGCACGAGGCGCGCCGACGGATCGAGCGGGACCTGCACGACGGTGCGCAGGGCCGGCTTGTGTCGCTCGGCCTCGGGCTCAGCCTGGCCCGCAACGCCTCTCCCGACCCGGTCGCCCGAGACTTGCTGGGCACCACCGTCACCGGGATCCTCGAGGTCGTCGCCGAACTGCGCGAGCTCTCCAGCGGCACCATGTCCTCCCGGCTGACCCAGCACGGGCTGGCCACCGCGGTCGGAGACCTCGTCCGCCGGATGCCGCTGCCCGTCGAGGTCGACATCCCGGTCATCGGCGTGCCGGCGCCGATCGAGGAGACTGCCTACTTCGTCATCGCCGAGGCCCTCGCCAATACCGTGAAGCACGGCGCCGCCGGCCGGGCGTCCGTGACCGTCTCTGTCGACAGGGAACTCGTCGTCACCATCCGCGACGACGGTGTCGGAGGCGTCGATCCACGCCTCGGCACCGGGCTCCGCGGACTCCAGGAGCGGGTCCACGCCGTGGGCGGCCGCCTGGTCGTGAGCGACGCCCGCCCCCGCGGCACTCTCGTCGAGGCGGTGCTGCCGTGCGCGTCGTGATTGCCGAAGACCTCGTGCTGCTCCGAGACGGCATCGCGCGTGCCCTGACCGCCCACGGCATCGACGTGGTCGACTGTGTCGGTGACGCGGGTGCCCTCGTCGAGGCGGTGACGGCGCTGCGCCCGGATGCCGCCATCGTTGACGTGCGCATGCCACCGAGCTTCATCGACGAGGGTGCGCGCGCCACGATCCTGCTCCGGGAGCGCTTTCCCGACACGGGTGTGCTCGTGCTCTCCCACACCGTCGACCCTCAGCTGGCCCTCCAACTCGCTGCACGCCACCCTCGTGGGTTCGGCTATCTGCTCAAAGACCGCGTCCTCGACATCGCGGCCTTCGTCGACGCCGTCAGCGCTGTGGCATCGGGTGGGACCGTCATCGACGAGGAGGTCATCGAGCACGGGCTCGCGGAACGCCGCACTCCGCTGGCCCAGCTGACCGATCGTGAGCGTGACGCGCTCCGGGAACTCGCTCGTGGGCGGAGCAATGCCGCGATTGCGGCGACGCTGTTTCTCTCGGAACGCACAGTCGAGGCGCACCTCAGGTCGGTCTTCGTCAAGCTCGACCTGACGCCTGACCTCGACTCCAACCGGCGCGTTCGCGCCGCCCTGGCCTGGCTGGCCGAGCAGCCCTGACCGGCAGTCGCGTGTGATCCCGGATCTGGTGCTAGCACCGATGCGTCCGCGACGCCCTCCTCCGTAGCGTCGAGGAACGCATCTCGACGCCGACAGGAGGCACACCATGAGCAACCGCAAACGCCCTGTGATTCAACGGATCAAGACCCTGCACAGGTGGATCTCCTTGTTCTTCACGGTGATCGCCGTAGAGCTCGTCGTTGACACGGCCATCAACGGGACCGCCTCGGATTCGTTGAGCCTTGCAGCTCTCGTGTCGCTCGTCCTCCTGCTGCTGACCGGCATCTGGCTCATCGTCCACCATTACACGAGCACGAGCCGCGCGAAGCGGCGTCGTGCCGCCCGTGCCGCCGCGCCCCGGGTCGCCGTCGAACTCGACTGACCGGGGACGCGCCGGATCGTCCGGGACGCGTGGCCGTGCCGCCGCGGGCGCCAGGAGATCCGTGCTGCCACCGAGAGCGCCACCCGCGAACGTCGTCATACCCGGCATTTGGAGGCGGAGCGCGGCATCGGGTACAGTGAACGACTGGCGTTGGTGCGCGAGCACCGATGCCGATCTGGCTTGGCAGGGTCGGAAATCCTGCCAGGACATCGCACCAGCCCCCGCCCGGCCGTCGCGCCGGGTGCTCATGCCGCAGGCAAGGGTGAAAAGGCGGGCTCCGGCAGACCACACGGTCGGCACGGCTGCCCGTACTTCCTCTTGTCTTTTCGCATGTCAGCAGCTGTGGGCAAAGCTGGCGGAGCGAGACCAGTATCAGCTCGGACGCCGCGCGCGGTGTCCATCCGGACCGAAAAGGATCACGAGCCGTGATTCAGCAGGAGACCCGGCTGCGGGTCGCCGACAACACCGGTGCCAAGGAGATCTTGTGCATCCGGGTGCTCGGCGGGTCGAAGCGCCGGTACGCAGGCATCGGTGACATCATCGTCGCGACCGTGAAGGACGCCATCCCGCGCGCCGGTGTGAAGAAGGGCGACGTCGTCAAGGCGGTCGTCGTCCGCACCGTGAAATCGAAGCGCCGCGCAGACGGCTCCTATATCCGCTTCGACGAGAACGCGGCCGTGATCATCAAGAACGACGGCGATCCCCGTGGTACGCGCATCTTCGGGCCGGTGGGCCGCGAGCTGCGCGACAAGAAGTACATGAAGATCATCTCGCTGGCGCCGGAGGTGCTCTAGCTCATGAAGGTCAAGAAGGGCGACACCGTGCTCGTCATCGCGGGCAAGGACAAGGGCGCCAAGGGCAAGGTCATCCAGGCGTACCCGGAGAATGATCGGCTGCTCGTCGAGGGCGTCAACCGCATCAAGAAGCACACCCGGGTCACCACCAACCAGCGTGGCGCGCAGTCCGGCGGCATCATCACCCAGGAAGCCACCATCCACGTGTCCAACGTGATGGTCGTCGACGGCGACAACAAGCCCACCCGCGTCGGTTCGCGCGTCGGCGACGACGGCAAGCGCGTGCGCACCTCGCGGCGTAGCGGGAAGGACCTGTAACCCATGACCACCGCAGAGAAGGTGACCCCGCGCCTGCGCGCCCGGTACGCCGACGAGATCCGCGGGCAGCTGCAGGAGCAGTTCCACTACGCGAACGTCATGCAGGTCCCGTCCCTCACCAAGGTCGTCGTCAACATGGGCGTCGGCGAAGCCGCCCGCGACGCGAAGCTCATCGAGGGCGCCGTCCGCGACCTCACCGCGATCACCGGGCAGAAGCCGCTCGTCCGCAAGGCACGCAAGTCCATCGCCCAGTTCAAACTGCGTGAGGGCATGCCGATCGGCGCCAAGGTGACGCTGCGCGGCGACCGCATGTGGGAGTTCCTGGACCGGCTGATCACGATCGCGCTGCCGCGTATCCGCGACTTCCGCGGCCTGGACGCCACCCAGTTCGACGGCCACGGCAACTACACGTTCGGCCTGAACGAGCAGTCCATGTTCCACGAGATCGACATCGATAAGGTCGATCGGCCGCGGGGCATGAACATCACGCTGGTGACGACCGCGACCACCGACGACGAGGGCCGCGCGCTGTGCCGGCTGCTCGGGTTCCCGTTTAAGGAGAATTGATCGTGATCGATCGCGGACGCGGGCGCGAAGCGCTCGCCGGAGCAATCGATCGGGTCGGCGGAGCTTGCGAGGCCGACCCCATGATCAATTCGACCGTCGCAATGAACAAGGAGCAGTAGCACATGGCGAAGACCGCGCTGATCAACAAGGCCAAGCGCAAGCCGAAGTTCGCGGTGCGCGCGTACACCCGCTGCAACAAGTGCGGGCGTCCGCACTCGGTGTACCGGAAGTTCGGGCTGTGCCGGGTGTGCCTCCGCGAGATGGCGCACGCGGGCCAGTTGCCCGGCGTCACCAAATCCTCCTGGTAACGCCACGATCCGAGGCGGACCAACCGCTCATGACGACGTTCGGCGCGCGCAGCGCGCGAAAGACGTCATACCCGATCACGAAGCTCATCACGACATCACCACAGGCCCCGCCGCATCGCTGAGGCGGGGAACCAGGTGAGAAAGGCACAGCGGCCATGACGATGACCGATCCGATCGCGGACATGCTCACGCGTATCCGCAACGCGAACTCGGCATACCACGACCAGGTGGTGATGCCCTTCTCGAAGCTGAAGGGCTCCATCGCCGACATCCTCGTCAAGGAGGGCTACATCGCCTCCTGGACGACCGAGGACGCGCAGGTCGGCAAGTCCCTGGTGATCAACCTGAAATACGGCCCGCAGCGCGAGCGCTCGATCTCCGGCATCCGCCGGGTGTCGAAGCCGGGCCTGCGCGTGTACGCCCGCTCGACCGAGCTGCCCAAGGTGCTCGGCGGGCTGGGCGTGGCCATCATCTCGACCTCGGCGGGTCTGCTGACCGATCGCCAGGCCGCAAAGAGCAAGGTGGGCGGGGAAGTCCTCGCCTACGTCTGGTAAGGCGGTAGTCACATGTCTCGAATCGGAAGACTGCCGATCACTGTGCCGGCCGGGGTGGACGTTTCCATCGACGGCGCGCAGGTGACGGTCAAGGGACCCAAGGGCACGCTGGAGCACACCGTGGCCGCGCCGATCCAGATCGCCAAGGCAGATGACGGCACGCTGCAGGTGTCGCGCCCGGACGACGAGCGCGCGTCGCGCTCGTTGCACGGGTTGACCCGCACGCTGGTGAACAACATGGTGATCGGCGTGACGCAGGGCTACTCGAAGGGCCTGGAGATCGTCGGCGTCGGTTACCGCGTCGCGGCCAAGGGATCGAGCCTGGAGTTCGCGCTCGGCTTCTCGCATCCGGTCGTCGTCGAGCCGCCGGCGGGCATCACCTTCGTCGTCGATTCGCCGACGGCGCTGCGCGTCGAGGGCATCGACAAGCAGCTCGTGGGCGAGACCGCCGCGAACATTCGCAAGCTGCGCAAGCCCGAGCCGTACAAGGGCAAGGGTGTGCGCTACGCCGGGGAGAACGTCCGGCGCAAGGTCGGGAAGACGGGTAAGTGATCATGGCACTGTCTGTTTCGCATGCTCGGGCGGTGGCCCGCACGCGTCGGCATTTCCGGCTGCGCAAGAAGATCGTGGGTACCGCCGCGCGGCCTCGCCTGGTGGTCACCCGCTCTGCCCGGCACATCAGTGCCCAGATCGTGGACGACTCGGTCGGTCACACGCTGGTCGCCGCGTCTACCTTGGAGTCGGATCTGCGCGCGGCGCCCGGCGACAAGACCGCGAAGGCCCGCGGGGTCGGCGAGAAGTTGGCCGAGCGCGCGAAGGCCGCCGGAGTGTCCGCCGTGGTGTTCGACCGTGGCGGCGATGCCTACCACGGCCGGATCGCCGCGCTCGCCGACGGTGCCCGTAGCGGCGGATTGGAGTTCTGACACATGAACGTGACCATCCCTACATCCCCGAACATGATCGAGAGGGACATCTGATGCCCGGAGTCGCACGCCGCGATTCGGATCGGCGTGACCGTGGTGGCCGCGCGCGCCGGGAAGCGCCCGAGAAGAGCCCGTACCTGGAGCGCATCGTGGCGACCAACCGTGTCGCCAAGGTCGTCCAGGGCGGTCGCCGCTTCAGCTTCACCGCGCTCGTCGTGGTCGGCGACGGCGACGGTCGTGTCGGCGTCGGCTACGGCAAGGCGAAGGAGATCCCGGCCGCCATCGCCAAGGGCGTCGAAGAGGCGAAGAAGAACATGTTCACGGTGCCGCGCGTCGGCGGGACGATCCCGCATCCGGTGCAGGGCGAGAAGGCCGCCGGCGTGGTGCTGCTGCGCCCGGCCGCGCCCGGTACCGGTGTGATCGCCGGCGGGCCGGTCCGTGCCGTGCTGGAATGCGCGGGCATCACGGACGTGCTCACCAAGTCGCTCGGCTCGAAGAACGCGATCAATATCGTGCAGGCCACGATCGCGGCGCTCAAGGGTCTGCAGCGGCCCGAGGCGATCGCCGCGCGGCGCGGTCTGCCGATCGAGGACGTGGCGCCGGCGGTCCTGCTGCGCGCCCGCGCAGCACAGGCGGTGTGACGATATGGCACAGCTGAAGGTCACCCAGGTCAAGTCGCTGATCGGCGCCAATCCCAAGGCGCGTGAATCGGTGCGGTCGCTGGGGCTCAAGAGGATCCACCACAGCGTCCTCATCGAGGACACCCCGCAGTCGCGCGGTTACCTGCACGCGGCCCGGCATCTGGTTGCCGTGGCCGAGGCCGGTGCGGCCGACGAGGCTGCCGGCACGAAGAGGTCAGGCAAATGACGATCAAGGTGCACCATCTCCGCCCCGCCCCGGGGGCGAAGACGGCGAAGACCCGCGTGGGCCGCGGTGAGGGCTCCAAGGGCAAGACCGCGGGTCGCGGCACCAAGGGCACCGGCGCACGCAAGAACGTGCCGGCGTCCTTCGAGGGCGGGCAGCTCGCGCTGCACATGCGGCTGCCGAAGCTCAAGGGGTTCGCGAATCCGTTCAAGACGACGTACCAGGTGGTCAACGTCGGCCAGCTGGCGACGGCGTTCGCCGAGGGCGGCGCCGTCGACGTGGCGGCCATCGTGGAAGCCGGTCTGGTGCGCGACGGTCAGAAGGTCAAGGTCCTCGGCGATGGCGACGTCGCGGGTGTGGCGCTGCAGGTGACGGCACACGCCTTCTCCGGTTCGGCCCGCGACAAGATCGCTGCAGCCGGCGGCACCGTCACCACCCTGTAGTCTGCCTCGTACCGGGGGCGGCGGCCGCTCGTGGACACGCCCGGCCGCCGCCCGGACCCGGTACCGCCATTGGCCGCCCCTGAGTTGGGGGCGCACCGGGAGGACCATTGCTCACCGCCTTCGTTTCGGCCCTGAAGACGCCGGATCTTCGTAGGAAGATCCTGTTCACGTTGGCCATGCTGGCGCTGTACCGCTTCGGCGCCACCCTGCCGTCGCCCGGTGTCAACTACAAGGCCATCCATCAGTGCCTCACCGAGATCGGTGGCGGCTCGAACCAGACGTTTACCCTGCTGAACCTGTTCTCCGGTGGTGCGTTGCTGCACCTGTCGGTGTTCGCGCTCGGCATCATGCCGTACATCACGGCCTCGATCATCGTGCAGTTGCTTGTCGTGGTGATCCCGCGCTACGAGCAGTACAAGCAGGAGGGTCAGGCCGGGCAGGCCAAGATGACCCAGCACACCCGGTACATCACGATCGGGCTGGGCGTCCTGCAGTCGACGGGTTTCATCGCGCTCGCGCTCAACGGCCAGATGTTCTCCGGCTGCTCCCAGGCCAAGGAGGTGATCAACGGTCGCGACCCGATGACGCTGATCACCCTGGTGATCGTGATGACGGCCGGCACCGCGGCCATCATGTGGATGGGCGAGCTGATCACCGATCGCGGCATCGGCAACGGCATGTCGCTGCTCATCTTCACCTCGATCGCCTCGCGCATCGTGCCGGAGGGCCAGAACATCCTGGCGAACAACCGGCCGGTGGTGTTCGGCGTGCTCATGGTGATCGCGATCGCGATCATCATCGCCGTCGTGTACATCGAGCAGGGCCAGCGCCGGATCCCGGTGCAGTACGCCAAGCGCATGATCGGCCGCAAGATGTACGGCGGCACCTCCACGTACCTGCCGCTGAAGGTGAACCAGGGCGGCGTGATCCCGGTGATCTTCGCGTCCTCGCTGCTGTATATTCCGACGCTGATCACGAGCCTGCTGTCCGGGTCCGGTGCGGCCACCAGCGCGGCGGTCACCTGGGTCAACTACTACGTGGGCAGCCCCGGCTCGTGGTCGCACATGCTGCTGTACTTCGCGCTGATCATCTTCTTCACGTACTTCTATGTCGGCATCCAGTTCAACCCGGTCGATCGCGCCGACGACCTCAAGAAGTACGGCGGGTTCATCCCGGGCATTCGGCCCGGTCGGCCGACCGCGGAGTACCTGCAGTTCGTGCTGTCCCGGATCACCCTGCCCGGGTCGCTGTACCTCGGCATCGTGGCGATCCTTCCGGACTTCTTCCTCTCCTACCCGGGCTCCAACAACAACCAGAACTTCCCGTTCGGCGGCGTATCGGTCCTGATCCTGGTGGCCGTCGGCCTGGACACGATGAAGCAGATCGAGTCCCAGCTGATGCAGCGCAACTACGAGGGGTTCCTGCGGTAGGGGCTCTGCCGTCATGTCGATCGTGGCGGTGGGTATGACGCTGTGATGACGCTGTTCGCCGGCAGAAGGGTTCGTGACGCGATGCGCCTTTTGATCATCGGCCCGCAGGGTGCCGGAAAGGGGACCCAGGCCGACCTGTTGTGTTCGGAATTGGGTATTCCGCACGTGTCGACCGGCGACCTGTTCCGGGCCAATATCGGTGCCGGGACCGAGCTAGGACAGCGCGCCAAGCAGTACCTGGACGCCGGCGAACTGGTCCCGGATGCGGTGACGCAGGACATGGTCGCCGACCGGTTGGCACAGCCCGATGCCGCGGACGGATTCCTGCTGGACGGATTCCCGCGCACCATCGCGCAGGCGAAGTGGTTGTCGGCGGTTCTGGCCGATCGTGGTACCCCGATCCAGGCGGTGGTGCTGTTGACAGCACCGGCCGAGGTGCTCACGCAGCGGATGCTGGCGCGCGGTCGCGCGGACGACACCCCGGAGGCCATCCGCACACGGCTCGAGATCTATTACTCGGAGACGCAGCCGCTCGTCGACTACTACGGCCCGGCTGTGATCACGATCGACGGCGTCGGCGAGATCGACGAGATCCACCGACGCATCATGGACGCGCTGCGGGCGGGGGACGCCGCGGCGCCTCCGGCTGGCCCGTCGGTATCCGCGTAGGCCGCGAGATCGGGTAGCAGAGTCCATGTTGGGGCGGGACAGCGCCATCGAGATCCACACTCGCGGTGAACTGCAGGCCGTGCGCGCCGCCGGTCGGGTGCTGGCGTCCGCGATCGCTGTGGCGCGAAGCGCCGTGGCGCCCGGAGCGACCACGGCGGATATCGACGCGGCGTTCGCCGCGGCCATCGCGGCGGCGGGAGCGACGAGCAACTTCCTGAACTACGGCGGTGCGCCGGACGGGTCCGGCGCCTTTCCGGCCACCATCTGCGCGTCCGCCAACGACGAGGTGGTGCACGGCATTCCGTCATCTGCGAGGGTGCTCCGCGAGGGTGATCTGCTCTCGATCGACGCCGGGTGCATCCTGGACGGCTGGCACGCCGATTCGGCGATCTCTCTGCATGTCGGCGACGCGCCGTCGATGGACGAGGTGGATCTGATCGCGGCCACCGAAGCCGCGATGTGGGCGGGCATCGCGGCGGCGGCCACCGCGCGTCGCGTGGGCGACATCTCTTGGGCCATCGAGACTTCGGTCGTGCGGTCCGGACGTGACGACGGCCGGCGGTACGGAATGGTCGCGGGTTACGGGGGGCACGGCATCGGGTCAGCGATGCACATGGACCCGTTCGTCGCGAACACGGGCCGGCGCGGGAAAGGTCCGCGTCTGGCGGCGGGGATGGCGCTGGCGATCGAACCGATGCTCACCCTCGGCAGGCCGCAGGTCGACGAGTCCGACGACGGCTGGACGGTGGTGACGCGCGACGGCTCCCGGGCGGCGCACACCGAACATTCGATCGCTATCTGCGAGGACGGCATCTGCGTCCTCACCGCTGCCGATGGCGGCGTGGCCGGATTGGCGTCGTACGGGATCGTGCCGGTCGATCTCGACTGAGCCCTTCGTGTATGACGGACGGGACGGTGGCCGGGTTGTGCCGACACGGCGATAACACGGCGACGTGCCGGGGCCGTTGCGGTGTTCCGGCGATGACGGTGGAGGCGGCGGTGGGCGGCGTCATGGTGTGGTGGTGACACGGCGATGAGCGTGATGCACAAGCGCGTGGCGGCGATCGACTGCGGCACCAACTCGATACGTCTTCTGGTGGCGGACATGTCGCTGTCGCCGGCCGGCGCCTATCTGGTCGACGTGCATCGGGAGATGCGCATCGTCCGGCTCGGGCAGGGCGTGGACGCGACCGGCCGGCTGGCTCCCGAGGCGATCGACCGCACGTGGCGGGCGTTGGCGGACTATGCGGCCGTGATCCGTGCCTCGGGTGCCGACGCGGTGCGGATGACGGCGACATCGGCGACGCGCGATGCATCGAACTCCGCGGAATTCCTGGCGATGGTGCGCTCGACGCTCGGCCAGGACCCGGAGGTGATCGCCGGCACCGAGGAGGCGGAACTATCGTTCCGCGGCGCGGTGGGGGATCTGCCGGCGGCCGACGGGCCGTTCCTGGTGTTCGACATCGGCGGCGGCTCAACGGAATTCGTGGTCGGATCGGTGCGCGATCATGCCGTCGAACTGGATGGCGCGGTGAGCCGGGACATCGGCAGCGTGCGGATCACCGAGCGGCTGCTGCCGTCGGACCCGCCGACCGCCGCCGAGATCGACGCCGCCCGGCGCTGGGCGACCGAGGTGGTCTCGGCCGGACTCGACGGGTTGCCTCGTGGCAGCCTCGCATCGGTGCGGCGGGTGGTGGCCGTGGCCGGCACCGCGACGACCGTCGCGGCCGGGGTGCTCGGCCTGCCGGTCTACGACCCGACGCGGATCCACCTGTCGCGCCAGCCGGTCGACTCGATTCGGCGCATGTCGGACCGGCTCCTTCGGATGACCCGTGCCGAGCGCGCTGCCCTCGGCTACATGCATCCGGGGCGGGCCGATGTGATCGGCGGCGGGTCGCTGGTGCTGGCGACCATCGCCGAGGCGCTGCGCGCCCGCATCGGGATCGGCGAGCCCACCGTCTCCGAGCACGACATCCTGGACGGCATCGCCCTCTCCCTGGCGTAGCGCCTGTGGCCGGCGCGGGCTCGGGCGGCTCGGGCGCCGCGACACGGGGGTGAGACGATGGGCCGGTGACCGTTCGCATCCTGAGCCCAGAGACCGCCCCCTCCCGTGCACACCGGACGCGCACCGTCGCAGAGCTGGACGCGTTGGTGACGACGTGCCGGGCATGCCCGCGCCTTGTCGCCTGGCGCGAGGAGGTCGCGGCTCATCCGCGCGCCGCGTTCGCCGGCCAGACTTATTGGGGCAAACCGGTTCCGGGCTTCGGCCCGCCGGACGCCCGCATCCTGGTCGTGGGGCTCGCGCCCGCGGCGCACGGCGCGAACCGCACCGGGCGCATGTTCACCGGCGACCGCTCCGGCGACTTCCTCTTCGCCGCGTTGCACCGCGCCGGAATGGCGTCATCGGCGCATGCTGTGTCCGCCGACGACGGGCTGCAGCTCACCGGCGTGCGCATCACTGCGCCCGTGCACTGCGCGCCGCCGCAGAACAAGCCGACCGTCGGCGAGCGCGACAACTGCGCGCCGTTCCTGGAGCGCGAGCTCGAGCTCATGGCGCCCACATTGCGCGTCGCGATCGTGCTGGGCGCCTTCGGCTGGCAGGCCCTGCTGGGGTCCCTGGAGCGGTCAGGGTGGGCGATCGGACGGCCGCGGCCGAAGTTCGGGCACGGCTGCGTCGCGGCGGTTTCGCGTGGAGCGCAACAGCTCTCGCTGCTCGGATGTTTCCACGTGAGCCAGCAGAACACGTTCACCGGCCGGCTCACCCCGGCCATGCTGGACGACGTGATCGCCCGGGCGAAGTCGCTCGCCGGGCTCGCCGCGTAGCCCCGCGCACTGTCGCCGAGTCGATTCCTACCCTGGCGACCGGGATGCGGGCGGTGCGCGCCAGGCTCCATGGATAGCGGGTATGACGGTGTTCTGGGCTACGCGCGCGTCGCGGCCTGCTCGAATTCGGTCCGCGGGTGTTGAAGTTGCCCCAGCGACACCACTTCTCGGCGAAACAGCAGAGCGGCAGTCCAGTCGGAGACGATGCGCAGCTTTCGATTGAGCGTCGGCATCTTCGACACGTGGTAGGTGCGGTGCATCCACCAGGCGGGGAAACCGCGGAGCCGAACCCCGTAGATCTCGGCGACCCCGTGATAGAGCCCGAGCGAGGCCACCGACCCGGCGTAATGGTGGACGTACTCGGCTCGCTCCTTCCCGCGAAGATGGGCGATCACGTTGCGCGCCAACAGCTTCGCCTGCCGGACTGCGTGTTGCGCACTCGGCCCGCAGAGCGCGCCCGGTGGCTTGGACAGGTCCGGGATCGCGGCGCAGTCGCCGGCCGCGAACACGCCCGTGGTGCCGAGGACCTCCATGGTTGCCGAGCACGGGAGCCGCCCCTTGGAGTCGCGCGGGAGGTCCGTGCCGTCGAGCATCGGATTCGGTTTGACTCCGGCCGTCCACACCACGGTGTCCGCGTCGAAGGAGCTCCCGTCGTCGAGCCGGACGTGACCATCCGTCACGGAATCGAGCCGCGTCGACAGCCGCACGTCGATGCCGCGGAAGCGCAGCTGGTCGAGGGTGTATTGGGACATGCGCGGCGAGACCTCCGGCATGATGCGGTCGGCCGCTTCGATGAGGACCCATCGCATGTCGCGCGGGGTGATGCTGCCGGTGTATCGGGTGGCATACCGCGCCATGTTCTCCAGCTCGGCGAGCGCCTCGATGCCTGCGTAGCCCCCGCCGACAAAGACGAAAGTCAGTGCGCGGCTGCGAATATCGTCATTCTCGGCGGTTCGGGCGATGGACGACGCGAAGTCCAGCCGGGACAGCACGTGGTTTCGTAGCGCGATCGCCTCGCCGATCGTCTTGAAGCCGATGCCCTGCTCTGCCAAGCCGGGGATCGGCAGGACGCGCGAGACGGAACCCGGTGCCATGACGAGGATGTCGTAGTTCAGCTGGTAGGGCTCGGCGCCGGGAGGGGTGATGGTGGCGCGGTGGTGTGCGTGGTCGATCCCGGTCACCGCGCCGGTGATCACCCGGCAGTGACGCAGGACCCGCCGCAAGGGCACCACGACGTGCCGGGGCTCGACATTGCCGGCCGCAGCTTCGGGCAGGAACGGCTGGTAGGTCATGTTCGACTGTGGGTCGACCACCGTGACTGTTGCTTCGCCGCAGGAGATCTCGCGCTTCAACCCGCGTTGCAGGCCGAGCGCTGTGTACATGCCGACATATCCGCCGCCGACGATGAGAATACGCATCGGCGCGTTTGTGCTTTCGTTCACAAACTCGACGGTACTCACCTCCGAGCGGCTTGTCAGCCGCTTGTCAGCCGCCGCGCGGGCGTGCACGATTCCCTTCGCCGGTGCCCGTAGGCTCTCAGGTGCACCGCCACGAACGGCGACCGGCCCCCGTAGCCCAATCGGCAGAGGCAGGCGACTTAAACTCGCCACAGTGTGGGTTCGAATCCCACCGGGGGCACTTTCCGCAGGTTATCTCGTCGGCGACCGCAGTAGCCGGTATCGTTGTTGTCATGACCACGATGGAGCAGCCGGATGAGCCGCACGTGCTTGTGCTTCCGCCCGAGCAGGCGCTGGCTGCGGCACGCCCGTTACCCGATCGTGGGCACATGATGATGACGGATGTGTCCGACGACGAGTGGGACGCGTTCATCGCCGCTTTGACCGAGGCATGATCCAAGCCGCGCGCGAGGCCGTGGTCGTCGACACCATGGCGTTCGGCGCGATCATCGCGCCGCGGCCCAACCCAAGCGCGGAACGATATCGCGACCTGATCGGCGGATTGCCGGTGCTGTTGTCTTTCCAGATAGTCATGGAGCTTCGCTTTGGCGCACTGCGCGCCAACTGGGGTGAGTTGAGACGGCGACGACTCGAGCGGCGAATCCAAGACGTTACTGTCATTCGTCCGGACGACGACATGATTACTGTCTGCGCAACGCTTCGCGCCGATTGCCAACGCATCGGGCACGCACTCGCCGACAAAATTCATGACGGCGACCGGTGGATCGCAGCGGCCGCGATGCGCCTCGACGTGCCCCTGGTCTCGGACGATCGCATCTTCGAGAACGCGCCAAGGGTGCACCTCCTGACGAATCGAGACACCTCGATTGAATAGAACGGAAAGTCAGGCAGAAGACGGCTTTCGTTCGAGGACCACCTTGGCGCGTGGTCCGGCCGGGGACTGTAGAGCGTCGAAGGCCTGTCGCCAGTCGGCGAGCGGGAAGCGGTGGGTGATGAGGAAGCCGAGGTCCAGCTGGTCGCTATTGAGTAGTGTGACGACGTGACGCCAGGCGTCGCTGGTGTAGGAAAAGCTCGCCACCAGTGTGATGTCGCCATTGATGAGATCGTCCACCGGCATAGGCACATGCGCTTGCTGGCCTGAATATCCCAAGAGTGCGACCGTGCCGCCGCGGCCCACCAGACGCATGGCTGCGGACACCGACTCGGCCGCGCCTGCTGCCTCGATGACAAGGTTGAAGCGGCCGTCTGCGGCTGGTCCGTCGGTGAGCGTGGATTCGTCGGTGATGAATGCGTCCGCACCTGCCGTCGCGACCAGTGCGGCTTGCCCGGCCCGACGTCCGATCACCGTGACGGACGCCGGTGACCACAGCCTGATCAGCCGCGTCGCGAGCAGACCGATCGTGCCGTCTCCGATGACCAGAACCCGTTGTCCCGGGCGGGGTTTGCAGCGCGTCAGGGCCCGGAACACGACCGACGCCGGCTCGACGAGCACGGCGGATTCGTCCGGCACCGAGTCTGCGATGGGGTGCACCAGTCGGCGCGGCACCGCGATTCGTTCCGCCGCCGCACCGGGACGGGTGAAGCCGATCTCGTCATAGGTGGCGCACCGGTTCGTGTCGCCCGCAACACATTCCGCGCAGCGCCAGCACGGCACGACGCCCTCGACCACGACCCGAGTGCCCGCAGCGAGCGGCGACAGCGTGCCGGGCGCACGGCCGCCGCCTTCGTCGGTGAGCGCGCCGCCGCCATTGACGACCCGCCCGACCCACTCATGACCGAGCGTCACCGGATAGCGAACAAAATCGGGGTCGATGTCCCCCGCGACGATATCGAGATCCGTTCCGCAGATGCCCACCAGAACGGGCTCGATCAGCACCTCATCGGTCGCGGGCACCGGCTCGGGCAACTCGGCCAGTCCGACCGAGCCGGGTTCCGCCACGACCAGTGCGTGCATCTCACACCTCCCTGTCCCGCGGCCGCCCACCGAGCAGGCCGGTGACCTCATCGGCGCCGGCGCGCACCATTCGACCGAGCTCCTCGATGCGCCAGGCCGGTAGGTCCACCTTGATGCCGGTGGCCGACAGCGCGCCGGCGCAGCCGCCGTCATGGTCGAAAAAGGCTGCGGCCACGCAAAAGACGCCCTCGAAGTCCTCTTCGTCATCGATGGCATACCCGCGACGGCGGGCGACCGTGATATCGGCGAGCAGCGCGGGCACTTCGGTGATCGTCTTGCGAGTTCTCCGCGGCAGGCCGCACTCTGCCGCGATGCGTTCGACCTCGGCATCGGGCAAGGCAGCCAGGATGGCCTTGCCTGCGGCGCTGGTGTGCGGCAGCTCGCGTACCCCGAGGGGCGTGTGGAACCGGACGGCGCCGACCGCGTCGACCCGGTTGATGAACACAGGGTGCCCGTCGTCGACCCGGGCGACGCGGATGGTGAGCCCGGTCTGTTGGCTCAGTCGCGCCAGAATGGGCGCCGTAATATCCCGCAGTGGCAGCCGCCGACTCGCGATGTCGCCCAGCCACACCAGCGCGGTGCCCAGGCAGTACCGTGGCCCGGGCTCGCGGGCGTACAGATAATCGGCATCGAGCAGGGTGCGCACGAGGCCGTACGCGGCGCTCTTCGACATGCCCATGTGCTGGGATACCTCGCTGAGCGTGACGCCCTCGGCGGGCGCCTCCGCCACCATGCTGAGCAGGCGGAATGCCTTCGCAACACTCCGCACCGTGTACCGGCTCACCGGGTCTTCGTCCGTCATCACCGATGACTGTACGGCATTACCGCACGCAAACATAGCAACCAGAGCTGTTGACTCGCCTGACGTCTCGTGAAACACTATTGCATCTGCCGCATGCCGTGCGGTAATACCGAACGAAAGAAGTCACGTGTCGTCTGCCCACCGCGCCCGCGCCGCCGCGCCGATCGTGCGTGCCTTGGCCACGCAACTGCGCGCGCAGCTGCAGGCGAGCCCGTCTCCGGGCCTTGTCCTGACCAGCACGGCGTCGGTGGCGTGGGCGACCGGCGGTGCGAGCCCGGCGATCGACCGGACGGCGGCAACCGACACGGTCTGGCTTGCCGTACCGGCAGATCCGGCCGTGCCCTGCACGGTGATCACCACCGTCGTCGAAGCACCCCGGCTCGCCGCCGAAACGCCCTTCGCGGAACTTGGCTGGCCGGTCGTGGCCGTCGGCTGGAGCGATCCCGGCGAGTTCGTCCGCGCGACCGAAACGGTCCTGCGGTCCGGGGCGGCAGCTATTGCGTCGGACGGTCACCCGGCCTTCGGCATCGACATATCCCATGACGTCTTAGCCCGCCGTATGGCGTTGACCGCGCCGGAGATAGCGGACCTCCGCTCCCTTGCCGCGGACGCCACGATCGCCGTCGAAGGCGCGCTGCGTGCCTGGCGCCCCGGCGATACCGACCGGACCGTTGCGGCGTCCATCGCGGCCCACGCGGAATCCGCCGGCGCGAACACCCCGGTACTGCTGGTGGGCGGGGGCGATCGGTTGCGCCGATTCCGGCACCCGGTTCCGGTCGGCGTGGTGATCGAGGACATCGTCATGGCCGTTCTCGTCGCGCAACGCGGGGGGTTGCATGTGGCGCTCACCCGCTATGCCGCACGCCCTGGCGCGGCCGCCGCACTCGCCGACAGGCTTGCCGCGACCCGCGCGGTGCACGCCGCTGTGCTCGCCGAAACCCGGCCCGGCACTACCGGTTCCGCGCTGATGGCCACGCTCGATGCGGCCTACCGCGACGCGGGCTATCCGGGCGCGTGGCGCGAGCACTACCAGGGCGGACCTATCGGCTTCGCGCAACGGGAGTTCGAGATCGCGCCCGGAGACGTGACGAGCCCGTGGTGGGATTTCCCGCTGCCCGACACCGTGGCCGTGGCATGGAACCCGAGCGTGGTCGGCGGCGCGAAGGACGAGGACACGTACCTGGTGACCGCGCGCGGCGCGGAACTGCTGACGGCATCGACCGACTGGCCGACGGTCGACTGCGGCGCGGTCCGCAGACCGGACGTGCTGCTGGTCACCGACGGAAAGGACGATTGATGAAGGCGGATGATCTTCTCACCGAATTCGGCGCGGCCGCCGAGGCGCTGCCGCCGGCTAGTGGGAAGCGCTTCCCCGACGGCGCGGACTTCCGCATCGAGGTTTCCTCCGTCGAGGGGCCGGCGGTGCTGGCCGCGATGGTGCGAGACGCGACCGAACGCGGAGTCGTCGTGAACCGGGTGTCGCAGGGCAGCGGCGCGATGGTCCTCTCCGAGGCGGATATGCGGGAGATGAGCGCGATCGGGGCCGATGCGGGCCTGGAGATTTCCCTGTTCATCGGGCCCCGCGAGGAGTGGGGCGGCGGTGTGCAGGCGCA
>JAFIHI010000038.1 GCA_017848755.1 Nakamurella sp.
GACACGGGGTTATCGACAGAGCGGAGTGCGGTGCGGGGCATGCTGGAGGACATGCGCACCGAACTGACACAGCTATGGGGCCTGGACGTTCCGATCGTGGCCGCGCCGATGGCCGGCGTGGCCGACGCGCGACTCGCGGTCGCCGTGAGCCGCGCCGGGGCGATCGGATGTATCGGCATCGGATCGACCCGGACCCGGGACTGGGTCGGCGCCCAGGTGGCGCAGGCCGTCGACGCCGGGGTGCCGTTCGGGGTCGGCTTCATGGCGTGGGCGTTGGCCGTCGACTCCGCGGCATTCGACCTCGCGCTGGAGGCGAGGCCCGCGCTGGTGTCGATCTCGTTCGGTGACGTCGAGCCGTGGGTGACGCGGGCGCGCGAGGCGGGTGCCGTGGTGGCCGTCCAGGCCGGCACCGTCGCCGAGGCCGTTGCGGCGGAGCGAGCGGGCGCCGCGCTGGTAGTCGCCCGTGGCGGGGAGGCCGGCGGTCACGGGCGCAACGAGGTGGCGACATTGCCGTTGCTGCAAGAGGTTCTCGACGCCGTGTCCGTCCCGGTGCTGGCTGCCGGCGGTATCAGCGGGGCACGCGGGCTGGCGGCCGTGCTGGCCGCCGGCGCGGCCGGTGCGTGGGTCGGCACGGCGTTCGCGGGGTGTACCGAGGCGACGAGCTCTCCGGCCGCGCGACGGGCGATGGCCGGAGCCGGCGCGACGGGGACCGTCTACGGCCAGGTGTTCGATCTCGCGCAGCGTCTTGCCTGGCCGCCCGAGTACGGCGGCCGGGCCCTGGTCAACGACTTCACCCGCGAGTGGCTGGGGCGTGAGACGGATCTCGCGGCCGCGGTCTCGGTGGACCAGGCGATGCCCGCCGGGGGAGGCGACGGAGGGCGGGACGCTGGCGGAAAGCCTGATGTGACAACGGCTATGGCGCGGGCGCGGGCCGAGGGAGACGTCTCGATGGCCCCCGTCTACTGCGGGCAGGGGGTCGGCCGGATCCGCGTCGATGTTCCCGCGGCCGAGGTGGTCGCCGAGTTCGCCCGCGCCGCGGACCTGCTGCGCGCGTCGGCCCGGGCCGTCGATGTCGCGAGCTGAGCGTCGTCATCCCCGCGTCCCCGGCGGCTCGGCCCGTCGGAAGGCCGCAGGCCGGAACGGCGTCATAGCCGGCACAAGTCGGCGTGCCGCAGCTGGAAAGCCGCGGGCGAGAACATCGTCATAGGCGGTCCGGAACGAGCGACGTTGCCGGAATGCTGTGGGCGAGAACATCGTCATAAACGGATTTTCACCTGGTACATCACCGATCTCGCGCGGATGGCCCGATCCGTTCCTCGAGGGCCATGTGGCTCGCGCCGCGCGAACCGCGACGGGCCGCGGCACGCTGCCAGCCGTAGATCGCCAGCCCCACGAAGCCGAGCAGCCAGCCGGCGAGCGCCGTCCACAGCCAGATCATCGCGTCGTGCTCGCGCAGGGCGGGGATCGCGAACAGCAGCGCGACGAAAGCCACGAACCAGACGGCGGTCCCGGGAATCATCACATGGGCCAGGCCCGCGCCGCGGACGGGCGGAAGCGGCGGGCGTGCGGCGGGCGGCTCGGGTGGTGATGGCACCGGCTCAGCGTATCGGGGTGTGTCGGGGACGGGCCGCACCGTGGCGATCGTGCGGCCTGCCGGACGTGCGCGCCCTGGCTGGTCAACGCCGCGCACCCGCCCGCGCGTGCCTGAGCGCGACGCCCGGCTCGGCGCTGGTAGTGAGCTAGACTAACCAATTGTGACCGACAATGCGGCCTTGGCAAGTGAACTCAGGCTCGCGGTGCATCGGTTGACGCGGACCCTTCGCAACCAGCGGCCCGTCGACGGGCTGTCGCTGAGCCAACTTTCCGCGCTCGTAACGATCTGGCGCGAAGGACCGTTGCGCGCCGGCGATGTCGCGGCGCGGGAGGGTGTCAAGCCTCCGTCGGCGACCCGGGTGCTCGCCGCACTCGAAGCGCTGGGCCTGATCTCGCGCGGACCCGACCCGACCGATGGCCGACAGGTGACACTCGCGGTGACACCGGCCGGTAGCGCGCGCATCGACGAAGATATCAAGGCGCGCGACGCCTGGCTCGCCCAGCGGCTCAGCGTGCTCGGCGATGACGACCGGCAGTTGCTCGAGCGCGCGGTGGCGGTGCTCAAGCAACTGGCGGAGCAATGAGCCCGCGCGCCGAGACCGCGTCCGACACGGACGACGACCGCGCGTTCGGTGCCGGACCTGATGCCCCATCGGGCGCTCACTGCGACGGCGGTGACGGCCCGGACGCCGGCCGTGATGACGACCATGATCACGACGGCGACGACGCCGGCGATGACGGTTCGGACCACCTCGAGCTGACCGCGGCACCGGCCGCCGCCGTCGCGACGGCCAGCGCGGCCGCCGTGCTCACGGCCCGGGCCGAGTCTGAGGCCATCCGGCATGAGGCCGTGGTGCAGGACGAGATCGCCCGCACGGGCACCTTCAGGGCCGTGCGCGCGCCGCGCGGTGGTCTCTTCCGGTCCCTGAAGGTGCGCAACTATCGGTTGTACTTCAGCGGGAACGTGATCTCGCAGACCGGCACCTGGATGAACCGCGTCGCCCAGGACTGGCTCGTGCTCCAGCTCACCGACAACGATGCCGTCGCGCTGGGCGTGGCGACGGCCCTGCAGTTCGGGCCGGTGCTGTTCCTGAGCCTCTTCGCGGGGACCGTCGCCGATCGGTACGACAAGCGCAGACTTCTCATCTGGCTGCAGGTGATCCTCGGTTCCGTCGGCGTGGCGCTCGGTATGCTCGCGACCTTCCATGTCGCCTCGATCTGGTACGTGTATGTCGCCTGTCTGCTGGTCGGGATCGCCGCGACCTTCGACGGCCCCACCCGGCAGGCGTTCGTGATGGAGCTCGTCGGCCGTGCTGAGGTGACGAACGCCGTCGCGCTGAACTCCATGGGATTCAACGGCGCTCGCATCGTCGGTCCGGCCGTCGCCGGGGTTCTGATCGCGGTCACGGATTCCGGCCCGGTCATGGTGCTGGCCGGGTTCGGCTACCTGGCGGTGATCATCAGCCTGCTGCGGATGCGCGCCGCCGAACTCTTCGTCGTGGCGAAGCTCCCGCGCGCGAAGGGCCAGATCCGCGACGGGCTGCGCTATATCGCGTCCCGTCGCGACCTGAAGATGATCATGCTGCTGGTGTTCATGGTGTCGACGTTCGGCATGAACTTCCAACTGACGCTGGCGATCATGGCCAAGATCGTGTTCGGCCGGGACGCGTCGTCCTACGGGCTGTTGACAACCATGCTCGCGGTGGGTTCGCTGCTAGGGGCGTTGGTCTCGGCACGTCGCCAGAATGCGCCCAGGCTGCGCCTTCTCGTCGGCGCGGCGATCGCGTTCGGCGGCGTCGAGATCGCGATGGGGATGACGAGTTCCTACGCCGTGCTCGCGCTGATGCTCGTGCCGGGTGGGATCTTCATGCTGGTGTTCTCCAACGCGGCCAATGCCGCCCTGCAACTGACCTCGACCCCCGAGATGCGCGGCCGTGTGATGAGCATCTACGTGCTCGTCTTCCTCGGCGGGGCGCCGTTCGTCAGTCCGGTCCTCGGGTTCGTCGCGGAGCATCTCGGCGGCGGGGCGCCGCTGTGGATGGGCGGCGCGATCTCGTTGGTCTCGGCGCTCGTGCTCGGCGTGTGGATCGGCAGGACCGCCCGGATGCACCTCGAGATCCGGGTACGGCCCGTCCCGCACGTGCATGTCGTGACCCCGCTGGCCCCGGACGAGGAACACGTGTCCGCGAGCGTCGCACGGTCGATGCGGGCGATCGCCGGTTCGGCACGGAGGACCGTGCAACCCGCGGCCAGCACGGTGCTGCGCGCGGGGCGGATGGTCGGTCGTGGAATGTCCCGCCCCGGTCGCGGACCGCGGGCCGGCGGCCGGCGGTGAGTGCCGCGGTGTGGTCGTCCGCGGCGGGCTCAGCCGGGTCGCCGTCGTGATCCGCGTCGACATCAGCGACCCCGCCGATCCCCGGCTCGCCGATTTCCGGGACCTGAAACGCGCGGACCGCCGCCCCGATCGCCCGGGTGGCCGCGGGCTGGTGATCGCCGAGGGAACGGTGGTGGTGCGCCGGCTCATCGCCTCCCGGTATCCGTTGCGCGCACTTTTGGGCGTACCCCGGCGGTATCACGAACTGACCGAGGAACCCGCGGGGGAGCTCGCCGATCAACCGGTGCCCTTCTACGTCGCCGACGCCGAGACCATGGCGGCCACGGTCGGCTTTCACCTGAACCGGGGCGTGCTCGCCACGGCCGATCGGGTCGCGTTCCCTCCGGCGGCGGATCTGCTGGCGGAAGGCCGCCGCGTCGCCGTCCTGGAAGGCATCGGCGACCACGAGAACATGGGCGCCATCTTCCGGAATGCCGCCGCATTGGGCATCGACGCGGTGCTGCTGGCCGGTGGCTGCGCCGATCCGCTCTACCGGCGCAGCGTTCGCGTGTCGATGGGCAATGTGCTCTCCGTCCCGTTCGCGCCGATCGCCGAGTTGGGCAGCGGCGGGTCAGACCTGTTGCACGCCAACGGGTACCACATTATCGCGCTCACCCCGCGGCCCGATGCGGTGGCACTGGCCGAACTCGGCCTCCCACCGGCGCAGCGGGTCGCCATTCTGCTCGGCTCGGAGGGGCCCGGCCTCACCGAATTCGCGCTCGCCGCCGCAGACGTGCGGGCGCGCATCCCGATGACGCCCGGTGTCGATTCCCTCAACGTCGCTACCGCCGGCGCCATCGCCTTCGCCGCGCTGGCGC
>JAFIHI010000039.1 GCA_017848755.1 Nakamurella sp.
CCGATCACGGCGTGGATCTTGCTACGGTCGCGGGCACCGGCGTGGGCGGGCGCATCCGTCGCGAGGATGTGCTGGCCGCGGCGGAGCGCCAGCAGGCCGCCCCCGCGCGCGAGCCGTCCCTACCCCCGGCGCCCGCGCCGTCCGCCCCAGCTCCGACGACAGCAGTACCGGCGGCTGCGCCGCAACACAGCGTCATACCCGTTGCCGCAACCCAGGCGCTGGCCGGCACCACGCAGCCGGCGCCGCGCATCCGGCAGGCCATGGCGCGCAGCATGATGGCCGCGGTGACCGGGTCCGCGCAGACCACCACCATCATCGAGGTCGACGTCACCCGGGTCGCGGCGCTGCGCGATCGGGCGGGCGCCGCATTCCGGGCCCGTGAAGGTGCCGAGCTGACGTACCTGCCGTTCTTCGTGAAGGCGGCCGTCGAGGCGGCGAAGGCCAATCCGATCGTCAACGCGTCGGTGTCCGACGACCTCACCGAGATCACGTACCACCCGACGGTCGACCTCGGCGTCACCGTCGACACGCCCCGCGGCCAGGTCGCGCCGGTGATCCATCGGGCGGACGATTTCGGGCTCACCGGTCTCGCGCGGCGCATCGCCGACCTGGTCGAGCGCACGGCGAGCGGCGCGCTCGGCCCGGACGAGCTCTCGGGGGCGACGTTCACGGTCACCAGCGCGGGGCCGTCCGGCGCGCTCATCGACACGCCGATCGTGGTGCCTCCGCAGGCGGCGATCCTGGCGGTGGGCTCGGTGAACAAGCGTCCGGTCGTCGTGACGGACGCCGATGGCAACGATGTGATCGCGGTGCGCTCCATCGCCGCCCTCGCGCTGTCCTACGACCAGCGGATCGTCGACGGAGCCGAGGCGACGCGCTATCTCGCCGCCGTCAAGCGGCGCATCGAGGACGGCGATTTCGAACCGGATCTCGGAATCTGACCCGCGGAGATTTTGGGGACCTGAGAGTCCGGTCCTGAGAGGCCCAGCCGGGTCGGTTGCTGGGCGGGCCGGAGAGGAGCCAGCCATGCGCGTGGTGATCGCCGGCGGCAGCGGGTTCCTGGGCCGACACCTCACCTGCGCGCTCCGGCAGTCCGGCGACGGGGTGACGGCGCTCGTGCGGCGCGCCCCGCGCGGGCCGGGCGAAGCCGGATGGGACCCGGTGGCGGGCGTCGTCCCGTTCGCCGTGATCGACGGTGCAGACGCCGTCGTGAACCTGTGCGGCGCCGGGATCGGCGATCGCCGGTGGACCGATGCCAGGCGCGAGGTGCTGCGCACCTCCCGCATCGGACCGACCGAACTGCTCTCCGCCGCCTGCGCGAAGCTGTCGGTGCCGACCCTGGTCAACGCCTCCGCCGTCGGCTATTACGGCGACCGCGGGGACGATGTGGTGACCGAGGTCGACGGCCCCGGAGACGGCTTCCTCGCCCGGCTGTGCGTCGACTGGGAGGCGGCGACCGGCGCGGCCGCGGCGGCGGGAGTACGCGTGGTGAATCTGCGCACCGGGCTGGTGCTGGGACCGAACGGCGGGATGCTCCCGCGCCTGGTGCTGCTCACCAAGACACTGCTCGGCGGGCGGCTCGGTTCCGGGCGGCAGTGGTGGCCGTGGATCTCGGTGGTGGACCATGTCGCGGCGGTGCGGTTCCTGTTGCGCGGCAGCGATTCTCGCGCGGTGCACGGGCCGGTCAATCTCACCGCGCCGACGCCGGTGACCAACGCGGAGTTCACCCGCGCGCTCGGCGCCGTGCTGCACCGCCCCACGCCCTGGGCGATCCCGCCGTTCGCGCTGCGGGCCGCACTCGGCGACTTCGCCGGGGAGATCCTCACCGGTCAGCGCGCGCTGCCGTCGGTGCTGAAGCGCTCCGGATTCACCTTCCTGCAGCCAGAGCTGACCACCGCGCTCCGATCCTTCGCGCTGGCCGCCCGCCTATGACGTTGTTCCGGTCCGCGCCCTGCGCGGCCGCCGTTGGCCCCGAGGGCGAACTCCTACGGTCGGTGGGGCCGGGATTCGGGCCCGGCCATGGTCGAGACTGCGAGTCCCGTAGCGCGTGCCGCACCGCCAGGCGGATCACCCAGTACAGCACGAAACACGTCACGAACAGGCTGACCAGCCACAGCAGGACCCCGGCACCGCTCAACATCATCCCCAGACCCTATACGACCCTCTCCGCCGCTCCCCCGAACCGCCGCGGCCGGCAACGAATGCATGTATCATGCATGCATGGTTGCGATACAGGTGCGTAATGTGCCGGACGAGGTCCGGGGAGCACTGGCGGCGCAGGCCGCCGCGCGCGGCGAGTCGCTGCAGATGCTGCTGTTGCAGCTGTTGACGCGGGAGTCCAAGGCAGGAGTCAATACCGCGCTGCTCCGGCAGTTCGAGGGCCGGGCGGATGGATCGCGCCTGTCCGCTGCGGAGCTGCATGACGCCATCGCTGAGGCCCGAAGCGAACGCGACGAGCGGGGGGGTAGCGACCTGCGGAACCTTCGGCGCGACCGTCCGTGCGGCACATGATTATCGTCGACGCGTCCGTACTCGCAAATGCTTTCACGGACGATGGGCCGATAGGTGTGGCGGCCAGAGCCGCGCTGGCGAACGACCCACAGTGGGCGGCGCCCGAGCACCTGCGTGTGGCGGCGTTCTCGGCAATCCGCAGACGTTGGCTCCGCGGCGACATCTCGGCCGAGCGGGCCGAGGACGCGTGGCGAGCCGCGGGCTCGGTCCAGATCGAAGTCATCTCGACTGCTGCGCTGCTGCCGCGGATGTGGGAACTCCGCGACAACGTCTCCGGCTACGACGCCGCCTACGTCGCGGCCGCGGAATCGCGGCAATGCCGCCTGGTCACCGCCGACACGCGGCTCGCTCACGCACCCGGCCTGCGCTGTGAGGTCACCTTGACCGCGCCAGACGACTGACCTGTCGACGCTGCGTGACCCACACCGTCTCGAGGTCGTCGCCGGAGGTGGCATCAATCCGAGTTGCGGCCCGTGGTCGGGTTGCAGCCCGGGAACTACGTCATATTCGTTGCCCATAGGTGCGTTCGCGCTCGTGTTGGGGGTTTGCGCCTGCGATCGGAAGCGCACACTCACGCAACGAGCGCACACGTGCCTGTAGTGCGCGACTCGACGGGTCTTGCCGGTCCGGGTGCGGCGAGTCGGGGTCGGGCGTCGGGGAGGATGTCGTCATCGGTGTGGCGACTCGAGGGCGGACAACACAACAGCGGCCGCGGCGCTGCAGATGCCAAGCCCATCGGCCAGAAAGAACAGCTCGTGTCCGGGTGCGGACGGAGGCTACGCTACGGGCATCGTCGGCGGCTCGAGGCGCGCCGCCCGATTGCCCGCCGGCGGCTGCGCATGCACGGCGAGAGCGCCTCCCGGCGCCGGGAGATTCTGGCCCGGTTCATAGCGGCGCCACCGATCAGCGCGGCCCACCTGTGGTGCGCGCCGATCCGAGGCCGACCGGAGCGCGACGTCCGTGACGACTGCTTCCGCGGACTGGTCGCCGTCGTACTCGAGATGGGCGCTCGCAGCATCGTGGTGGAGTCATGCCCGCAAGATCGTCAAGACGAGCGGATCATCGCAAGCCTGGCCCAAGTCGGCGCGATCGGCCGGGTGCAGCCGCTGTAGTGGGCACCAGTGCTCGCGTGCGACGCGGCGATCATCCCGCGGGCGCTGGGCGCCGAGCCGGTAGCGCTCGATCAGGACCGCGCGGCACGGCTGTTCACCGCCGCGAACGCGGGCTCTCACCACCCACGACGAGGGATGCGCCTTCCCCGGGTGCGACGTTCCCCCGGCCCGGACCGAGGCGCACCATATCGTCTAGTGGTCTATCGGTGGAACCAGCGACATCGCCAATGCCGCAAGTTGTTCATACGCCTGCTTGCCACCCCGGTGTGGAGGCGGTAAGAAAGACCGCAGGGATTCGAGACCTAACTGAAAGGAACCTGATGGGTTACAAGAGACCAAAATACCATCTTCACCGCGAATTTCTGTATCTCAATCACGACACGATTGTGAATTCGTTATCCGCAATGGAGGCTGGTAAAATAGACGAGATTATCCAGAAAGCAAACGAGGCTC
This sequence comes from Nakamurella sp., assembly GCA_017848755.1. Lineage (GTDB taxonomy): Bacteria > Actinomycetota > Actinomycetes > Mycobacteriales > Nakamurellaceae > Nakamurella. The sequence continues at coordinate 4,077 of JAFIHI010000039.1, forward strand.
GCGAAGGCGGGTTTGCTGGAAGTATCGCCGCCTGGCCCGTTGACGTCTCAGGCGGTAAGAAGAAGACGGCGAACATCGAGGAGGAAATGGTTCGGACACGGACAATATTTTCGGCTTTTGACGCATGGTACCGATATCTCAGTGAAGGTGACGCGATCGGAAGGTTCGACGCGTGGGATACGAAGGTACGGGAAGAACTTAGTGTCGGGGACACGATCGAGTTTGAGGGTCGGTTGGCACTGACCCCGGTTCACCTGGTCCTACGAACGTTTCTGAACCTCGCAGAGCAGGCAGAGCTGCCGGGCTCGGTATTCCAGCAAAAAGGTGAGGAGCTCAAGCAAACGAAGCAGATTGCTCGGATGATGCAGGTTTGGTTAGGTGGTAAAGACGCACGCACGCACTTTCCGGTCTACATAGCGCCTTACGAAACCGACTCGCCACGGATACTAGCAAAGCTTGACGAGCGCTACATGCTTAGCCCAAAAGAGGGCATAAATGGAATCTATAGGGTGATCGCGCAGGTTGACGAGATCCTGCGTCCCGGCGATACAATTTCGGCGCTCCGCGTTATCCGAGATGTGCCGCCGACTGCTATGGAAGTCCAGACGGTCAATCAAGCGATTACAAATTTAATTGACCCGGCGAAAGATATGGGCGTGAATATAACGCCTGAGGACATCACCGTCGAGTATCCCGCGGTGATGCTACGGCCAATCGCTGTGTATCGGTGAGCGGGGCTACTTGACTTGAAATAGCAACATACCTCGGGCGGGGTCTGGTCCGGCCTGGGGCGTCCCTCCTGTAACGGCGTATCTCGGGCGCGAGGGAGTCAAGGATGCACAGCAGCGAAGCAGGCCCTTGACCGGCGGAGGAGCGGCCCGAAGACTTGCGACGCGGGAACTACACCGCCGTGCGCGTGGTTGGTGCGGCCGTATTGACTCATGTCGACCGGTTCTCCTGACGGGGACTCAAGAACGCCCGAAGTTAGCTGCGCCTGGCCGCCACGACATTCAACCTGGTGCAGATTTACAAGACGACGGCTGCCGCCTGAGCCGAACCGGGTGCGTGCCCGGCACTCAACCTCACGATGGACATGGCCGCTGTCCGGGTGCGAGGCGCCGACCAACACGCGCCATCCCGCGACAGGCTCTACGACTCGGAGATCCGCAAGGTGCTGTGTTCGACCACCGCGATCGAGTCATTGAACGCCCAGGTCCGTTGGGCTGTTCGTGCTAGAGGCCACTTCCCGTCCGAGCAGACCGCGCTCAAGACGCTCTACCTCGTAACCAGGTCGCTGGACTCCAGGGGCACCGGGCAGGCACGACAGACCATGCGGAGGGAGCCAGCGTTGAACGCGTTCGCCGTCAACTTCGCCGCCTGCATGCCGGCCGCCGAAGACCGGACACTTCCCAGCGATTATCCTGATCGGAGAGTAAGCCCGTTGTCGGTGGGTGTTCGTACGCTTGTCGCATGATGTTTCGGGACGAGTGTGGTGAGGTGTCGGGCGGGGCGCTGTCTCGGGTCGATGCCGGGCGGTGCGCGTCGCTGGGTGCGTCCGCTGGCCGGGCTATGGACACGCCGATCGGTGCGGCTGGCGCGGCTGGTTTGCGTGGTACGCCGGGTAGCGTCGGGCACTTGTCCCCAGCTAGTGCGAAGTCGGCGGAGGCGACTGCGGCGCCGGCTCCATTGTCGGCGACGGCATTTGAGGCAGCCAGGCATGTGGCGGCGATCAGGGGACACGTCGCCGCGCTGGCAGGCACCGACTGGTGGAAGACCGTCGACGCTGATTTGCTGGATGCGGTTCGGGCGGTGGAGGCGGCGGCCCGCTTGATCTACGGCGTGCAGGTGCGGCTGGCGGCCGAGGCCGATGAGCGCGGCCTGGCGGGTACGGTCGGGGCACGCTCGACGGCGCAGCTCTTGAATCGGACGATCAACGTGACGGTGGGTGAGGCGCGGAACCGGCTCGCCGCGGCGTCGGTGTCGCTGCCGCGGGAGTCGTTGTCGGGCGCCACCGTCGAGCCGGACGCGCCGACGGTGATCGCCGCCGTCGACGCCGGTGAACTGTCGGCGGGGCAGTGCCGGGTGATCACCCGCTTCCTGGGCCGGGCGCCGCGCGGTGTGGATGCGGCCACCATCGACCTGTGCGTCGACGCGCTGCTGGCCGAAGCCACGACCCGGGACGAGAACGGCCTGCACCAGGTCACGGAACAGATCCTCGCCATGATCGACCAGGATGGGAGCCTGTCTGATCCGCCGGAAGAGCGGGCGGAACTCGTCATCGGTGCCCGCCGTGGGGATGGGCTCACCCCGATCCGGGGGCTGCTCGCGCCGCTCACCGCGGAACAGCTGCGGGCCGCGGTGGACGCATTGTCCACGCCACAACCCATCGACGAGCACACCCCCGACCCGCGGCCGGCCCCGCTGCGCCGCGAACAAGCATTGGGCGAGATCTTGCACCGGCACCTGACGGCGGGCGCCGGGCCGAGGGACGGCGGCGTCCGCCCCCAGGTGATCGTCACCATCAGACACGACGACCTGTTTCCTGTGGGCTGGCGCAGTGGACCGGCAGGGCCGGGCGTGGCCCCGGGCAGCTTCGTGCGCGGCTGCGCGATCGTGGACGACTCGCGAGACGGCCCGCGGCCCGGCGCCGGCCCGGGCGGCGGCTCGGCCTGGTCGGATTACAGTGGGGTGCAGTCGATCTCGCTGGCACGGACTCTGGCCTGCGACGCGGCGATCATTCCCCAGGTGCTGGGCACAGACTCGGTGGTGCTCGATCAGGGCCGCGCGGTGCGGCTCTTCACCGCCGCGCAACGCCGCGCGATCGCCACCCGCGACAAGGGCTGCGCGTTCCCCGGCTGCGACATCCCACCCGCGTGGACCGACGCCCACCACATCGTCTGGTGGTCCAACGGCGGCACCACCGACGTATCGAACGGTATCCTCTTGTGCCGCCGGCACCACACCGTCATTCACCACGGTCGCTGGCGCATCGACACCGACCCGACCGGCGGGCGACCCTGGTTCATCCCGCCCAGACACATCGACCCACACCAAACCCCCCGCCGCAACACCCACTTCCACCTCCCCGAGGTGATCCTGCGGACGTGACCGGCGCTGCGGATGCCAAGCCCATCGGCCAGAAAGTACAGCTTGTGCCGAGGCGCGGACGGAGGCTACGTCCCGGGCGTCATCGGCGGCTCGGGGCGCGCCCTTGCGTTCTCGGCCGCTCGCCCGAATCGACGCCGCCGGCCTGCGTAGATCTCGCACGCGTGCCACAGGTCGCGGCGGTCGAAGTCGGGGAACAGCGTGTCCAGGAACACCATCTCCGCATACGCGGACTGCCAGATCAGGAAGTTGCTGGTGCGCTGCTCACCGGAGGAGCGCAGGAAGAGGTCCACATCCGGCATGTCGGGCTCGTCGAGATACCGCGCGAAGACTCGCTCGTTGATCTTCTCCGGGTCGAGCCTTCCGGCCGCCACGTCGCGCGCCAAACCCCTTGCGGCATCGGCGATTTCGGCCCGCCCGCCGTAGTTCACGCACATCGTCAGGGTAAGCACGCGATTGGTCGAGGTGAGCTCCTCGGCGATCTCCAGCTCGCGGATCACGCTGCGCCACAGCTTGGGCCGGCGCCCGGCCCACCGGACGCGCACCCCCATCGCGTGCATCTCGTCGCGGCGCCGGCGGATCACATCCCGGTTGAATCCCATTAGGAAGTGCACTTCGTCCGGCGACCGCCGCCAGTTCTCCGTGGAGAACGCGTACGCCGACAGATGCGTAACACCGATCTCGATGGCGCCCGCGACGACGTCGAACAGAGCCGCCTCACCGCGCCGATGCCCTTCCGTCCGCGGCAGGCCCCGGGCGTTGGCCCAGCGGCCGTTACCGTCCATGACGAGCGCGACGTGCCGGGGCACCGAGCCGGGCGGCAACACCGGAGGGCGGGCGCCGGACGGATGAGGTTCCGGCGGCCGCGGCGGCCCGGAGCGGGCCATCACCACCGCAGCGCGGTCGGCACGACGGGCGCGGTCGGCAGCCCTCACGGAAAGGCGACCTGGGTCATGCGCTCGGCCACGATCGCGGGCCCGGCAGGCGCCAAGGGGTCGGAGAACTCGGCAGTGAACGCCGTCATACCCGATCCCCGATCGACGAGCGGCAACGACTTCAGCCCGCGCTCCAGGTGGCACTGCATGAGGGCGGCGACCAGTCCGGACGCCTCCCGGCGATGTTCCGGGGCACTGCGCTCGGCAGCCGCCCAATCCCCGGTGGCGAGCGCATCCATCAGCTCGATGGTCGCCGGCGCCGGGCGGCTGAAGCCGACGCCCCGACAGGTGGCACACAGCACGCCACCCGAGGACACGTGGAACGCGGCGTGCGGGCCCGGCGCCGAGCAGCGGGCACAGTCGCGCAGTGCCGGCGCCCAGCCAGCCAGCGCCATCGATCGGAGCAGGAAGGCGTCCAACACCAGCCCCGGATCGCGGCGGCGTGCGTCCGACCGCCCCCCTTCCGATTGATCAGCCAATCGATCGGCGGCGTGACCGTCGCGGTCCGCTGCGGGTTCGGCGAGCGCGCGAAGTGCAGATACCACCAGCAGGTAGAGCCGGAGCCACGGCTCTCGATCCTCACCGATCAGCCGGTCGGCCGCCTCCGCGATCACCGTTGCCGCCGTGTAGCGGGCGTAGTCGGCGGCGATCACCGGCCCGAACGGATCCAGCGACACCGCTTGGGTGACGATATCCAGGCTGCGCCCGGCGTAGAGCTGAACGTCGACGTGGCTGAACGGTTCGAGACGCCCCCCGAAGCGACTCCTGGTCCGGCGAACCCCCTTCGCCACTGCCCGGACCCGCCCGCTACGACGGCCGAGCAGCGTCACGATCCGGTCGGCCTCGCCGAGTTTGACTACGCGCAGCACGATTGCCGAGTCCCGGTAGACCGCCACATCCCCATCGTGCCATCCGCACTCCGATCGGCGATCGGGGCGCGCCACGGGCCGCTTGACCGCGGCGGCGCCCGGTCGGCCTAGCCCGGCGAGCATCGCGGGCGGTGCACTACTGTGGGGAACACTGCGGGGGGTGCGGGCTCCTGCCATGTTCCCGACTCTTTCGAGCCCGACGCCCCGGTCCGACGAGTTCGAAGTGGGTGTTTCGATGACGGTGCCTGCAGCGGTCCGCGAAGCGCTTCCGCAGGACGCGGAAGCGTTCAACGCCTGCCATGTCGCCTGCTGGCGCGAGGCGTACGCAACCCTGTGGGGTGCGGACCGGCTGGACGGCCTCGACGAAGCGGCGCTGGCGGGGACGCGGCGCGCCGAGATCGAGCGCGGTACCGCTCGGCACATGCTGGCGGAGCGCGACAGCGAAGTGATCGGGGTCGCGATCGCCGGCCCGTCACGTGACGACGACCCGCCCACCGACCTCGAGCTGTACGCGATCTACGTACGCGCGGCGCATTACGGCACCGGTGTCTCGACGAAACTTCTCGATGCCGTCCTCGAGGGGAAGCCGGCGTCACTATGGGTCTACCGGGACAATCCGCGCGCGTCGGCGTTCTACGTGAACCAAGGTTTCATCCCGGACGGCGCGGAACGGAACGACGCGACCGGCATCCTGGAGATCCGGATGGTGCGGAAACAGGCCGTGCCCCGTCTATGAATCCCGTGGTGCCCGGTGGTCTGGCCCTATGCACATCAACGCCGCCGGATCTACGCCCGGAAGACTCTCGACCGTGGTGAATCGTGTGTCGTACGATTCCCGCCAACTCTCGGCGCACTGGCGACCGGGACAAAGCCTAGGAGACCGTCTCATGCGTACACGATCTGCCCTGTTGTCGCTCGTCTGTGCTGCCGCGTTGATCACCGCTGGATGCTCGTCCCAAGTGGCAGGCACCCCCCAGGGAGTCACGGGCGGAGGCGTCGCGAACACGGCCCAGTCGTCTGCGACCGACAGCTCGACCGGCACCCCGCAGGACACGACGACCAACGGCGCCGGCCAACAATCGGGCGAATCCAGCAGCACCGACGGGGCATCGTCGCCGGATCTCACCCTGCCGACCGACCTGTCGAACCTGACGAACATCCCGGGGCTCGACCCCGGCTGCCTGGCGGCCGCCGGAATCGCCATGGGATTCGGGATGCTCATGCTGGCACCGGTCATGGGCGGCCAGCAGCTGAGTGCGGACGACGTGAACAAGGCATTCGCCGACCTCGGCGAGGTGCCGCCGGAGCTCAAAGATGTGGTCGACGTGCTGCACAAGGCTGCGGAGGCGGCTACGGGGCAATCGCTGGCCAAGGCGAGCGAGATCATGGGGACGCCGGAGGTCACCAAGGCGATGGACACCCTGTCGAAGTACACCGATGAGCACTGCGGAGGCGGGAACTGATTCCACACGTACGTCTGGTGTGCCTCGCAGCCGCGGTGCTGATGGTCTCGGCCTGTTCCGGCACCGTCGCCGCGGGGAACACTTCCACGCCGAGCGCATCAATCACCCAGACCGCGCCGTCGGTGTGGTCCGCACCCGATACGACCCCTGCCTCGACCGCCGGTGCCGCAGGCGGCACGTCGGCCGGTGCCGCAGGTAGCACGGACTCAACGCTTCCGGGTCTCTCCGCCGCGTGCAGCGCGGCGATCCGCGCACAGTCGGCCGTCACCGATCTGTTCGCCGCGGCGTTGAAGGGTTCCGCCGCGCCGGTGTCCGGCACCGCGGCAGCGCCCACCGCAGCGCCCAGCACGAAATCCACCGTGACCGGCCGGACGACAGCGCCTACGGGAGGATCCTCGGCTGCGCCGCCGGCAGCATCACCGGTGCCGACAGCGGCATCACCGGCGTCGACGGCGCCTTCCGCGGGTGCGGAGAAACCGAGCGGCATCACCCAGGCCGATGTCACCAAGACGTTCGACGAGATCGCCAAACATCTCCCGGGGGCTCTTGCGACGCCCTTCCGGGTTCTTCGCGATGCGGCGAACAGGATCGCCGGGAAGTCCGCGCACGACGTCCCCGACGTGCTGAGCGACGCACAGGTTTCCAACGCCTTGAAGGCGATCGCCGACTACATCACGGCGTGCCAGCCGCCGACCACCGACTGATCACCGCTCGAATTCGATCGAACTGGGCATGCAGCTGAGCGCGTCCGCGCCCGGACTGCACTGCCGCCCGCGTGTCAGGCGCTCTTCTCCTGCGGCTCCGCCGGCCGTCGCCGCGGAACGATGGTCGGATAGACATTGTCCCGCACCGTTTGCGCGGTGACCACGACCCTTTCCACGTCGTCGCGACTGGGCACGTCGTACATCGCCGGCATCAGGACTTCTTCCATGATCGCCCGCAGCCCGCGTGCCCCCGTCCCGCGCAGGATTGCTTCGTCCGCGATCGCCACGAGTGCGTCGGACTCGAATTCGAGTGTGACGCCGTCCATCTCGAACAGGCGCTGGTATTGCTTGGACAGCGCATCCCGCGGCTCGGTGAGGATCGCGATCAACGACTCCTTGTCCAGGTGCTTGACGTTGGACACGACCGGCAGGCGTCCGATGAATTCGGGGATCAGACCGAATTTGATGAGGTCCTCCGGCATCACTTCCGCGAACACGTCCGAGTTGTCGATATCGAACTTGCTGCGAACTTCCGCGCCGAACCCGAGCCCGCGCTTCCCCACACGTTCACCGATGATCTTCTCCAGCCCGGCGAAGGCACCCGCGACGATGAACAACACGTTCGTCGTATCGATCTGGATGAATTCCTGATGCGGATGTTTGCGCCCACCCTGCGGCGGCACCGCGGCCGTGGTGCCCTCGAGGATCTTGAGCAGGGCCTGCTGCACGCCCTCGCCCGAAACGTCTCGGGTGATCGACGGGTTCTCCGACTTCCGGGCGATCTTGTCGACTTCATCGATGTAGATAATGCCGGTCTCGGCCCGTTTCACGTCATAATCGGCGGCCTGGATCAGTTTGAGCAGGATGTTCTCGACATCCTCGCCCACGTATCCCGCCTCGGTCAGCGCGGTCGCGTCCACGAGCGCGAACGGCACGTTGAGCATCTTCGCGAGCGTTTGCGCGAGATACGTCTTGCCGCAACCAGTCGGGCCGAGCAGGAGGATGTTCGACTTCGCGATGTCGACAGGTTCCGGGCCGCGGTCCGGGCCCGCCTTGATGCGCTTGTAGTGGTTGTACACGGCCACCGACAGGGCCTTCTTCGCGGCGTCCTGACCGATGACGTACTGGTCGAGGTACTCACGGATCGCAGCCGGTTTGGGGAGCTCGTCGAGGCGGACCTCGCTGGTCTCGGCGAGTTCTTCCTCGATGATCTCGTTGCACAGTTCAATGCACTCGTCGCAGATGTACACGCCGGGTCCGGCGATCAGCTTGCGCACCTGCTTCTGGCTCTTCCCGCAGAAAGAGCACTTGAGCAGATCGCCCCCTTCACCGATACGTGCCATTGCGCCTCTCGCTCATCACCGTCATGGGCAGCCCGCTACTTCACCCTATCGGCCAAGACTAGTCGCCGTGAATGGTTTCCGGGCGGCGATTGCACGGCGCGCCGCGGGGCTGCCGCATCTGCTCACTCGTCGAGCTTGCGGTACGTCAAGACCTCGTCGACCAGCCCGTAGGCCTTCGCTTCTTCGGCCGTCAGGATCTTGTCCCGGTCGACATCTGCGCGAATTTCTTCCGGTCGCTTGTTGGAGTGACGCGCGAGGATCTCCTCCATGGCGGTGCGCATGCGCTGGATCTCGGCGGCCTGGATAGCCAGGTCCGACACCTGCCCGTACGCGCCCTCCATCGCCGGCTGGTGGATCAGGATGCGGGAGTTCGGCAGCGCGAGCCGCCGGCCCGGGGTCCCGGCCGCCAGCAGTACCGCGGCCGCGGACGCCGCCTGCCCGAGGCAGACGGTCTGGATATGCGGCCGGACGAACTGCATGGTGTCGTAGATCGCCGTCATAGACGTGAACGACCCGCCCGGCGAGTTGATGTACATGGTGATCTCGCGGTCCGGATCCGTCGACTCCAACGTCAGGAGCTGCGCCATCACGTCGTTGGCGGAGGCATCGTCGATCTGCACGCCGAGGAAGATGATGCGCTCCTCGAAGAGCTTGTTGTACGGGTTGGATTCCTTCACCCCGTAGCTCGTGCGCTCGACGAAGGACGGCAGGATGTACCGCGCCTGTGGCGATGCCAAGGCCCGGTCGAACGCGTTGCCGTGCGCCTCCAGCCGAACATCGGCGGCGTGGCCCCTGAAAGTCGTCATCGTCGATCCACTCTCCGCTCGGTTGTCCCGGTCACTTGCTCGTCGCCGCGCCGGATGCGGCGCGAGAGATGACCTTGTCGATGAAGCCGTACTCCAGCGCCTCCGGCGCCGTGAACCACCGGTCGCGATCGTAATCCGCGATGATCCGCTCGACGGTCTGCCCGGTGTGCTGCGCGATGAGCTCGGCCATCTCGCGCTTCGACCGTTCGAGCATGTCCGCCTGGATCGCGATATCGGCGGCCGTGCCACCCACGCCGGCGCTCGGCTGGTGCATCAGAATCCGCGCGTGCGGTAGCGCCGACCGCTTGCCCGCCGCCCCGGCGGTGAGCAGGAACTGCCCCATCGACGCCGCCAGGCCCATCGCCGTGGTGGCCACGTCGGGCTCGATCAGCATCATCGTGTCGTAGATCGCCATCCCCGCCGTGACGCTCCCGCCCGGGGAGTTGATGTACAGCGTGATGTCCTTCTCCGGATCTTCCGCAGCGAGCAGCAGCAGCTGCGCGGTGATCTCGTTCGCGTTGGCGTCCTTCACTTCCGTGCCGAGGATGATGATGCGTTCCCGTAGCAGCCGCTCCGACACGCTGTCGCTCAGCGACATGCCAGGAGTGCCGCGCATCACCGCGGGCAGGATCTCGGGCGCGGCCTGTTCGATCGCGGCCAGCGGATGGGCCTTTGTCACGTCGTCTCCTCGCAAGAAAGATGCCGGTAGAAATACCGCAGTTCCGGGTCGCCCACCGCCGGTGAAGGCCGTGCGTGCGACCCCGGCGTCAGGGTGTCCGGCCAGCTCCCGGGCGCACCCGCCGTGTGCTCATCTCCGACCCTAGCGACGGCCACCGATGCCGCGCCGCTCTCGCGGGGCCGTGTTCGCTGTCAGCGTGACGGTGTCCGCGCGGGCGCCGACTCAGTGCGCCGCGGGTCCGGATTCCGTCGGCACAGCGTCCGTCGATGCGGCGTCCGCCGCCGCATCCCCCGCCGCCGTGCCCTCATCGTCGGCCGGCTCGTCGACAGCCTCGATGCCGAACAGCGTCGCGAAGTCGAGCGTCTCCCCGGACAGGCTGGTGATGGTCGCCTGCTGGACGGCCGACATCAGCGCCTTGCCGCGCCGCACCTCGGCGAACAGACCGCCGAGCTGCCCGGCCTGTTGCAGTTGCTGGAAGTACTCGTCCGGACGCATCCCGAACCGCTGCGCGTTGTACATCACGCGCTCGGAGAACTCCTGCTGCGTCACGGTCGCGGCGGTCGCGTCGGCGAGCGCATCGAGCAGCAGCTGAGTGCGCACCGCCTCGTCGGCGGACGACTCGATCTCCGCGTCGAGTTCCTCGCGCGTCTGGCCGATGCTCTCGAGATGAGCGGCGAGCGCATCCTCGTCGTGTCCGAACGAGTGCACCGCCTCGTGTTGGCGACCCTCGATCTCCGCCTTGCGGGCGCCCTCGGGGACCGGGATCTCGGTGACCTCGAGCAGGTGCGAAAGGATCTTGTCACGCGCGTCGCCGGCCCGCTGCAGGTTCTTGACCCGGGTGATCTTCTCCCTCAGGTCGTCCCGCAGCGCCGCGACGGTATCGAATTCGCTTGCCAGTTGGGCGAAATCGTCGTCGATCTCGGGAAGGGTGCGCTCGGCGACGGCCGTGACGGACACCTCTATATCGGCGTCCTCGCCCGCGTGCTCACCGGCGACCAAGGTGCTTGTGAACGACGCCGAGTCGCCGGCGGACAGCCCGGTCACCGCTTCGTCGATGCCGTCGATCAACTCGCCGCTGCCGACACGGTAAGTCAGCCCGTCCGCGGTGGCGTCGGCCAGCGGCTCACCACCGATCGAGGCGCGCAGGTTCACCGTCACCTGGTCGCCGTCGGCCGCCGGCCGATCGACGGTCACCGTCGTCGCGAAGCGATCGCGCAGCGCCTCGACCTGCTCGTCGATATCCGACTCGGTGACCTCGAGATCGTCGACGGTGACGCTGATGCCCGACAGCTCGGGCAGGGTGATCTCCGGCCGCACGTCGACCTCGGCGGTGAACTCGAGGACCTCGCCGTCCTCGATCTTGCTGATCTCGATATCCGGCTGCCCGAGCACACTGAGCTCTTCCTTGCCGACCGCCTCGCCGTACTTCGCCGGGACCGCGTCGTTGACGACCTCCGTCAGGATGCTGCCCCGGCCGAGCCGCGCCTCCAGAATCTTCGCGGGCACCTTGCCCGGACGGAACCCGGGCACCTTCACCTGACCGGCGAGAGTCTTGTACGCCTTGTCGAAATGCGGTTTCAACTCGTCGAACCCGACCTCGACAGTGAGCTTGACCCGGGTCGGGTTCAGGTGCTCGACGGTGCTTTTCACGGACAGGACTCCTCGCCGGGGTTGATCATGCGATGCACACGGGGCGCCGCCGGCGCGTACAGACGGGCCCGGTCGATTCTAGGGCAGGTCGAGGCAGCGCATGGTCTGCCGGGGTGTGGGCCTCGTCAACCGCGCAATCAACCGCGCAGCTCATCGTCCGGCGCGACCTGGCGCTGCGACGAACAGCGTCATACACGATCGCGATACCCGCCGCAGGCGCAGCGTGCGGTCCCGCAGGTCGAGCGACAGGCCGCACCGTAGGCTTGAGGCCGTGGCCGAAACCGATGACGCACCTGCCCCGACTACCGCATTCCCGCAGGCATCGACCGTGACGGACTTCGCCGCGAACCTGGCCGCGGTGCAGGCGACGATCGATGCGACGGCCCTGCGCGCGGGCCGCAACCCCGGCGATATCCGGCTGCTGGCGGTGAGCAAGACGGTGCCCGAGGAGCGCTTGCGGCTGGCCGTGCAGGCGGGCTGCCACGAGCTCGGTGAGAACAAGGTGCAGGAGGCCAAGCGGAAGGTCGAGGCGATGGCCGACCTCGACATCTCCTGGGCAATCATCGGCCATTTGCAGACGAACAAGGTGAAGGACATGGTCCCGTTCGCCGCGGAGTTCCATGCGCTCGACCGGCTCAAACTCGCCGAGACGCTCGACCGTCGGCTGCAGGCCTCGGGCCGATCCCTCGACGTCTACGTGCAGGTCAACACGTCCGGCGAGGATTCGAAATTCGGGTTGCCGCCGGCGGCCGCACTGCCGTTCCTGCGGGAGTTGCGGGCGTATCCGTCGCTCACGGTGCAGGGGCTGATGACGCTGGCCATGTTCACGACCGACACGGAGCGGGTCCGCGGCTGTTTCCGGCTGCTCAGGGACCTGCGCGATCGCGCGCGCGACGAGGACCCCGACCTGGTCGGCCCGGGGGGCCTGTCCATGGGCATGTCCGGCGACTACCCGGTGGCGATCGAGGAGGGCGCGACGGTGGTGCGGGTGGGCCAGGCCATCTTCGGCGCGCGCCCGTTGCCGGACAGCTACTACTGGCCGAGTGCCGCGCACTGACCGTTCGGGCCGCGGTTCGGGCCGCGGTTCGGGGAGCAGGCGACTGCAACATCGGCGCTCGGCGGGGTCGTGTCGTGTGACGGTGCCCGGTCACTGCTGAGCTCTTCGCGTATGACGATGTTCGCGCCTGCGGCGGTAACGTGACGGCGTGCATCCCGGCGTCTTCGGCGAACCGACCGTGGCAGGCGCCTTCGCCGACGACGCCTATGCCACAGCGAAGGGCTTCGTGCGCACGCGGGTACTGCACCGGCAGCTTCTCGAGCACCTGCCCGCTCCCCCGGCGGCTCTCCTGGACGTGGGCGGTGGTGCCGGGCACCAATCGCTGCCGCTGGCCGAGATCGGTTACCACGTCACGCTTCTCGACCCATCACCGGTCATGCTGGACAAGGCGCGGGAACGGGTGGCGCGACTCGCTCCGGCCGCGCGCGAGCGGGTCGAGCTGATCGAGGCGCCGGGCGAATCCGCTGGCGCTGCCACCGGGGGCCGACTGTTCGACGGGGTGCTGTGTCACGGCGTGCTCGGCTATCTGGACCGGCCCGATCCGATGGTCGCCGAACTGTGTCGGCTCGCCGCGCCGGGCGGCATCGTGTCGATCATGACGGGCAACGCGGCGACCATGGCGCTCCGACCGGCACTCGAGGGGCGGTGGGGTGACGCCCTCGCCGCGTTCGACTCCGATCGCGAGATCGGGGTGCTCGGCGTGCCGGCCCGTGCGGACACGGTGGAATCGCTGAGCAGCTTCCTGCGCGCCGGCGGCGTGGAACCTGTTGCGCGGTACGGCGTATGGCTGTTCGTGGACCTGCTGGAGTTCGGCCGCGCCCCGGACGACAGCGCCCTCAATGACCCCGCGCAGTGGCCGGCCATCGCCGAGGTCGAGTTCGAGGCGGGCCGCCGCGACCCCTACCGCCAGCTCAGCCGCGTCTTCCACCTCATCGGCCGCAAGGCGTAGGGAGTTGCCGAGCGCGTCGCCGACTACCGCGACGGTGCCGCCCTGCTCCGGGCGGATCTGCCCAGAGCAGCGCGGGCCGCGTGGTCGCCCGCATCCGGGGCACGCTCGATACATGAACGAAGGACAGCGACGACCGGGGTACCGGCTGGACGAAGAGATCTACCGCCGCTTGTTCGAGCACCGAACGTTGTTGCTCGGCGAGGTGCTCGAGGAATGGAACAGCAACCGGCTGTGCAGCGGCCTGGTGCTGCTTTCCACCGAGAATCCGGTCGCGGATATCCGGCTGCTCATCAACTCGCCGGGCGGGTCGGTGCCCGGCATGCTGGCCATCCGCGATTGCATGCGGGCGATTCCGAACGACGTTGCGACGGTCAATCTCGGCATGGCCTATAGCGCCGGGCAGTTCCTGCTGAGTGCGGGCGCGAAAGGGAAGCGTTACACGCTATCGAACGCAAAAGTGCTGCTGCACCAGGGATCTGGCGGCTTCGGCGGCACCGCGATGGATATCGCCATCCAGGCGGACGATCTGCGGCACACCCGGGACACCGTGCTGGGATTGATCGCCGAGGACACCGGCCAGGACATCGCCACCATCGAGCGAGACTCCCGGCGCGACCGATGGTTCAGCGCCACCGAAGCGCGGGACTACGGCTTTGTCGACGAGATCGTCGAATCGGCCTGGCAGATCCTGCCGCGGCCGGCACACACCGTCGGGCTGGGGGTCCGGTCGTGACCAGCTACACCATCCCCTACGTGACCACCCGCACACCGCAGGGTGAGCGGACCGTTGATGTCTACAGTCGGCTGCTGGCCGAACGCGTCATCTATCTCGGTACCGCCATCGACGACGGTGTCGCCAACGCCGTCATCGCACAGCTGATCCACCTGGAGTCGGAGAGCGCGGACCAGCCGATCCACCTGTACATCAACTCGTCCGGCGGATCGATCCCCGCGACGCTAGCGATCTACGACGCGATGCAGTACATCCGCCCTCGGGTTGAGACGACCTGTGTCGGCGAGGCGGCCGCGACGGCGGCGGTGCTGCTCGCGGGCGGCGCGCCGGGGCGGCGACACATGTTGCCGCACGGACGGGTCGTGATCCACGCCCCGGCGGCGCAGAGTCACGGTGCGATTCCCGACCTGGTGCTCGAGGCCGACGAGGTCGAGCGGGTGCGCGTCATGCTGGAGGAGATCCTGGCCACGCACACCCACCGCACGCCGGCGCAGGTGCGCGAAGACACCGACCGCGACCTCATCCTCACGCCGCAGGCAGCACTGGAGTACGGCGTGATCGATTCCATCCTGACGAACCGCGAGACCTGACGCTCACGCCGCGAGGCAGAGCGGCTGCGGCGACACGGCGATGACGTCGTAACGTCGGGCGACGCGACGCGACAACTCCTGCAGGGTCAGGCCCAGCGCGCCCGCGACGGCCGCCAGCATCTCCGACGACGGGTCCTTGCGGCCCCGTTCGATCTCGGACAGGTACTGCGGTGACATGCCGGCGCGTTCGGCGACATCGGCGATGCGCTCACCACGATCGGTGCGCTCCGCGCGCAATTGCTCGCCGACAACCTTGCGCCACAACGGTTCTGGCCCGGCCGGCTGCTGCTGGCGTTCCGGCTGCGACCACGGTGCGGCAGGCTGTGAGGCGCGCTGCTCGGTCCGGGACGCGGGGAACGTGATCACTTCGCCCATGTTCGCGACGGTAGACGTGGCGGGGCCGATCCAGAAGACGATTCGCTGCAGGCTGAACCCCTTCACGGTTGGGCGAACGGGTATGACGGTGCTGTTCGTGGATGCTGCCTCCCCGGAGCGGGCACCATGGCATCGCCGCCGGTGGGTCGTGACGCTGGGACACCGGTCCCGGCACGGATCATCGTCATACTCGGCGGCGACGGCGATAGCGAAAAATCCCCCGCGCGACCAGCAGCGCGATAAAGACAACGACGCCGATCCCGACGTAGACCTCATACCTCCGGAACACGTCATCAAAGGCACTGATGTGGTCGCCGGCCAGGTAGCCGAGGGTGATCCACAGACCGCACCACAGCGCGGCGCCGAGCAGGTTGAACGCGAGGAACCTGATCCAGGCCATCTTCGAGATGCCGGCGGCGATGCCGTTGAGCTGGCGCAGTCCCTCGACGACGCGCGCGAAGGTGACGGCGGGGCCGCCGTACCGCGCGACGAAGCCCCCGAGCGGGGCGACCCGAGGATCG
>JAFIHI010000040.1 GCA_017848755.1 Nakamurella sp.
CGCCGATGACGATGTTCTCGGGCAATGCGTCTACGGATCTCGCTTGCTCGGCGGGGCGCCCGACCTGGTGCTGCACGGCGGCGGCAACACCTCGGTCAAGACGACCACGACCGATGTGCTCGGTGCTCCGGTGGACACGCTCTACGTGAAGGGCAGCGGCTGGGACCTGGCCACCATCGAGGCGGCCGGGTTCGCGCCGCTGCGGCTGTCCCGGATGCGGGAGCTGATCGGCGCAACTGAGCTGCGCGACACCCAGATGATGAACGAGTTCCGTTGCGCCCTACTGGATTCCGGCGCGCCGAACCCGTCCGTGGAGTCCCTCGTGCACGCGTTCCTGCCGCATGTCGCCGTGCAGCATTCACATGCCGACGCGATCGTCACGCTGACCAACCTCGCCGACGGGCCGGAGCGGGTGCGCGAGGTATTCGGCGATGCGGTGGTCGTCGTCCCCTACACGATGCCGGGATTCGACCTGGTGCAGGCCGTGTCCGCCGCGTGGTCGGCGCAAGCCGGCACTCAGACGGTCGGGATGGTGCTGCTCGGCCACGGCCTGTTCACGTTCGGGGACACCACCCGACAGGCCTATGCCCGGCATATCGACCTGATCACGCGGGCCGAGGAGTATCTCGCCGTCCACGCCACACCGCGCCGCGCCGCAACGGGTCCCGGCCTGCCGGACGTGGCGCCGGTCGAGCTGGCGCGCCTACGCGCGGCGATCAGCGCCGCCGCCGGCGCGCCGATGATCGTCTCCCGGCACGCCGACGAGCGCGTCGCCGCCTTCGTCTCCCGCGACGATCTCGCCGCGGTCAGCGGGCGCGGCCCGGCTACCCCGGATCACATCATCCGCACCAAGCTGCGCCCGATGGTCGGCACGGACGTCAACGAATACGTCCGTGACTACCGCGCCTACTTCGACCGCAACGCGGGTCGCAGCGCCGATCCCCTCACCATGCTGGACCCGGCTCCGCGGGTAGTGCTCGACCCGGCGCTCGGCATGCTCACGGTCGGGCAGCGCGCGAAGGACGCCGATATTGCCGAGGACATCTACCGGCACACCATGGACATCATCGACCGCGGCGAGGCCCTGGGCGGCTACCGTGCGCTGCCCGAGGCGGACCTGTTCGACGTGGAGTACTGGGACCTCGAGCAGGCGAAGCTGCGGCGCGGCGGGAAGGCGCCGGCCCTGGCCGGTCAGGTCGCGCTGGTGACGGGGGCGGCGTCCGGCATCGGCAGGGCCTGCGCGAAGGCCCTGCTTGCCGCCGGCGCGTCGGTGGTCGGACTGGACCTGTCGGCCGAGATTGCAGCCACTTTCGCCGGGAGCGAGTACCTGGGCATCCCGACCGATGTGACGGACGCCGACGCGGTCGATCGCGCACTCCGCGCCGGGGTGGAGCGGTTCGGCGGGCTGGACATCCTCGTGGTGTCCGCCGGGATCTTCCCGGAGAGCGAACCGATCGCGCGGCTGCACATGGGCCAGTGGCGGCGCGCCATGGCCGTGAACGTCGACGCGGTGGCGGCGCTGCTGCAGGCCTGCCATCCCCTGCTGGCCCTGGCGCCCGCCGGCGGGTCCGTCGTGCTGATCGCCTCCAAGAACGTGCCGGCGCCCGGCCCCGGAGCAGCGTCATATTCCGCGTCGAAGGCGGCGCTCACGCAACTCGGCCGGGTCGCGGCGCTGGAATGGGCGGGCGACGGGATCCGGGTCAACATGGTGCATCCCGACGCCGTGTTCGACACCGCGCTGTGGACGCCCGAGCTGCTGGCGCAGCGCGCCGCCAAGTACGGGCTGAGCGTCGAGGACTACAAGCGCCGAAACCTGTTGCGCCGCGAGGTTTCCAGCGACGTCGTCGCGAGCATGACGTTGGCCATGTGCCAGGGCGCGTTCTCGTGCACCACGGGCGCGCAGGTTCCCGTCGACGGGGGCAACGACCGTGTCGTCTGAGATCCGGCTGACCGGCGGCGCCGTCGTCACGCAGGACGCCGCGCGCCGGGTGATCGAGTGCGGCGAGGTCGCCTTCGACCCGGCGACGGGAAAGATCACGTATGCGGGTGAGGTGCGGGGCGGCGAGGGCGATTCTTCGGGGGCCGCCGGCTCCGGAAGGCTCGGTGCCGTAACGGACGTGACGGGCTGCGTGGTGATGCCCGGCCTGGTGAACGCGCACACCCACTCCGGCATGACCCCGCTGCGCGGATACGCCGAGGACATGAACCTGCAGGACTGGCTGGCCAAGGTGCGCGCCTTCGAGGTGCGGCTCACCGCCGAGGATCTGCGCGCCGGGCTGGAGCTCGCGCTCGTCGAGATGCTGAAGACCGGCACCACCACCTTCGCGGACATGTTCCTGTGGGATCGCCGGATGCTCGAATCCGTGGTCACCTCCGGGATGCGGGTGCTCGCCGCGCCCGCGATCTTCGGATATGACGCCGTCGGATATCCCGCCGCGAGCCCCTCCGACGGGCGCGCCGTGCTCGACCTGACAGAGCGCCTGGCGGCCGAGTTCGCCGGGGATGGGCAGATCCGGCTGGCCTTCGGCCCGCACGCCCCCTACACCTGCACCCCGGAGCTACTGGCCGACGTCGCCGCGCGGGCCGGCCGGCTCGGCCTGCCGATCCAGATCCACCTGTCGGAGTCGGCGCCCGAGGTGGACAGTTGCCTGCGCGACTACGGCCGCACGCCGGTGGCCCACGCCGCGGCGTGCGGCATTTTCGATCATCCGGTCCTGGTGGCGCACTGCGCCCATCCGACCGATGCGGAGATCGAGCTGCTAGCCGGGGCAGACGCCGCGGTCGCGCACAACCCGGTGAGCAACCTCAAGCTCGGCGCCGGTGTCGCGCCGGTACGCCGCTTCCTGGACGCGGGCGTGCGGCTGGGTCTCGGCACGGATTCGGTGGCCAGCAACAACAATCTCGACCTGTTCGAGGAGATCAAGGCTGGCATCCTGATGCAGCGCGGGGTGCACCGAAGCCCGGACATCGTCCGCTCGGGCGATTTCCTGGACATGGCGACCTGCGGAGGGGCTGCGGCGGTCCGCTTCCCCGAGGTGGGGGTCCTAGAGGCCGGCAGGCCTGCGGACATCGTCATACTCGATGCGACCGGCACCCGGGCGACCCCGCTGTACGACGCGACCTCCTACCTGGCCTTCGCGGCATCGGGCAGCGCGGACGTGCGGGACGTGTACGTGGGCGGGCGGCACGTCGTCGCGGGCAGTCGGGTCACCAGCCTCGACGAGGCGGCCGTGCGCGAACGCGTCGCGCACACCGCCGCGCGCGTGCGCCGCGAGCTCGCCGCCACGGCGACATGAGCGGCGACATGAACGGCGAGATGAGCGACGACAAGAGCGGCGGCGAAGGGCGAGGCGTGATCGGCATCATCGGCGGGTCCGGGCTCTACCAGCTGCTCGACGGCGCGCGGGACACGGTGGTGGACACGCCGTACGGCCCACCGTCCAGCCCGGTGTCGCGCGGTGTGATCGATTCACGCGAGGTCGCCTTCATCACGCGGCACGGCCGCAACCACGACATCGCGCCGCACGCGATCAACTACCGCGCGAACCTGTGGGCGCTGCGATCTCTCGGGTGCGATACCGTCCTGACCTCGTCGGCGGTCGGCAGTCTGCGACCGGCATTCGCACCGGGCGATTTCGTGCTGTGCGATCAGTTCGTCGACCGCACCAGAGGCCGAGTGGACACGTTCTTCGCCGGGCCGCG
>JAFIHI010000041.1 GCA_017848755.1 Nakamurella sp.
CCGGAACCGCCCGACCCACCGGCCCCCGCCACCGGCCCACTCGTGGCAACCGCCGTCGGCCCGGCGGTTTCGGACTTGGGCTTGAACGCATTGGAAATCTTGGGGATGAAGACAATGGCCATCCCGACCCACAGGGCGACCACCGCGATCAATCCGACCACCATGCGCACGCCGCGGCCGATCATCGGTTTGGAGCGGACCGTGCCCTCGGCGTATTCGGGCGCGCCGGTGCCCTGGGCGACGACGGCGAAGGTGTGCGTGTTCTCGCCGCCGAAGAGCGTCGGCTTCTTGATCCGGACCCGGCCCTTCACCGACACCGTGCGCTGCGCAGGGACCTGCACGTCGCCCTGACGTAGCCGCAGCGACGCGCCAGCCGCTGCGGACGGTGCCAGCCGGAACGTCCGGGATGCGCCGCCGGGGTTGGTGATGTCCACGCGGATCGATCGCCCGAACACGGCGGTCGACGTCGCCGGACGGATCGCCATCGAGATCCGTTCGGCGGCATCGACCGCGAGCACCGACTCGGCAAGTCCGATCACGGGTTTCACGGCAGTACCGCTTCCAGCGGCGGATCCCGATACCGCCGCCGCCTCGGCCGCGATGGTGAACGGGTACCGCGCACCCAGCGCCCCGCGCTCGGGCAGGATCGTCAGCGTGATCGCGGCGACGTCACCCGGTTGCAGGATCCCGAGTTCCAGCGGCTCGGGCACCCAGCGGGAGTCGAGGCCGAGGATCGTCACCCGGATGCGCGCGGGCCGGCGACCGCGGTGGTAGACCTGCACCGGCACAGCGACGGCGGTCCCGGCGGCGGCCGACACGACCTCGGCCAGCACCACCTCGGGGGCCTCTGGATTGCGAGGGGGCCGCACACCCGACGTCGTCATGGCACGCTGCCGGGGGGCGCGGCGGGAGTGCTCGGGGGGGTCGACGGCGGCGCCGACGAGGACGATGTCCCAGGAGCAGCAGGAGCAGCCGGCGCCGGCACCACTAGATCCACCGTCGCCGCCTGGCTCGCATCTAGGACGATCGTGCGAGACACCAAGGGGCCGGCGCTGTTTCGCGCCTCGATCACGTATGCCTGCGGGGCGTCGACACCGGTGAAGCTGTATCGGCCGGACGAGTCCGTCATGGTTTGCGCATAGACCTTCGCCGGGTACTGCGAGGACACATACATGAAGACCTCGCTTCCCGGCAGCGGCTTACCGCCGCTCGTCACCAGCCCGCTCACCGATGCAGGTTGGATCAAGACAGGATTGTAGGTGAGTATCTGACCGGCTGTCACGGTAATGATCACCGTTGTCGGGCTCGTCCCCTTCCGCACGACCGACATCGTGTACGTTCCGGGCGCCACGTTCCCGATGTAGTAGGCCCCGAGATCAGAGGCTGGCACCGAGGCGCTGGTCACCGTGTAGTTCTGCTCCCCGGATGCCAGCGTCACTGTGGCCTCGCCGACCGCCGTGCTTCCGCTCTTCGACACCTGCCGCACCGTGCCCGTCACCGCGGCGAACGCCGACCGCATGGCAACCGCGATCGACCCGTTCGGCCCGGCCCCGGACGTGATCACCTCGGCCGAGTTCAGCGCCACCGACACGGTCTGCGACTCGAGGTCCGCCCGGGAGAACGTGACGGTGAACGTGCCCGGGATCGGCAGGCCGGACATCGACCACAGACCGGCCGACGCGCCGGACTGCGTCACCGTGGTCAGCGGCTGGTTCGAGCCGGACGCCACCGTGACGGTCACCCCGGTCGCGGGAGAGCCGTCCGCGAGCAACGTCACCATTCCCGACAGCGACCCGGCCGACGCGGAGAGCGACAGCAGCACCCCCGTCAGCTTCTGCGATTCGGTCAGTGTGAGGGTGGAGGTGACCGGTGTGAAATCGGGTGCGGTCACCGTGACGGTGTAGGTAGCCGGCGTCGCGAGCCCGCGTAACGTGAACGCCCCGACGTCACCCTTGGTGAGCGTGAGCGTGCGCACGGTGGTATTGCCGCTGGTCGCCGTGACCACCGCATTACCGAGCGGGCCGTCCGGGCCGGTCACCGTGCCGGAGATCAACCCGTCGCCGCTGCGCAGCACCAGGGTCACGCCGGTTCGCGTCTCGCCGCCGGACAGGTCCACGCGTTGCGTGTCCGACGCGAAACCGAGCTTGGACACCACCAGGTCGTACACCGCCGGCGACGGCAGGTCGGTGAGCGTGAACAGGCCGTCGGAACCGATCGGGATCGTCTTCAGCACGGCTCCCGCGTTGTTCGACGCTGCTGATCCATTACCGGCGGACGATGTGCCGGTGGGCGAAGCACCGTTCCCGGCCGTCGCGGGATGCCCGGTGTCACTACCGGGTATGACGGGCTGTGCCGTGACCGTCGGTGCCGATCCGGCCGAGCCGGGCGCATTCGAGGCCGGGGCGGTCTGGCCGGCCGGCCTCAGCCCCTCCATCGGCACTTGCACGGTGAGGATCGCGCCGGCGACGTCGCTTCCGGTGACCTGCCCGGAGATGGTCGCGGGCAGGCCACCAAGGGTCACCGCGAGGTCGGTCACCTTCTGCGCAGCGTCCAACTGCACCGGCTTGGCGCTGGCGCCGTCCAGCGCATTCGGATACCACACCTCGGCGAAACCTGCTCCGCGGAAACGGATCTTGTAGCTTCCGGCGGGCAGCGAGGACACCGCCCAGGTGCCGTCCTTGCCGGTGGCGGTGGAGATCACCGGGTTGGTGAGGTCCCCGGCCGAGAACACCTCGACGGTGATGTCCTGTGCCGGGGCACCGCCGGTCAGGTACATCACCTTCCCGCCGAGCGCAGAGCTTCCGGTGGCCGCGCCGGACTGGCGGGCGGAGGCGACCTGCAGCGCCAGGTCCCGGTCTGCGGCCGACACACCCACCAGCCGGGACAACGCGATCGTGATGACGACGGCGAACACCGTGACCGCGAGCAGCAGAGCGAGCAACGAGAGCAGTCCGCGACCGAGCTTGGGCTTCTGGATCATGGTGCCCTGGGCCAGCGGCTTGGGCGGCTCGGGTGCAGCCTCCGTGGTGGTGGGCTTCGGCTGCTTCGTCGGGTCGAGTTTGGCGCGGCGTTCGGCCTTCTTGGCCGCCTTCTTCGCCTCCTTGGCCGCCGCGGCGCGGGCCACCATCTCGTCCCGCTCCGATGGCGAGACGGCGGCCAGCGCGAACGGACGGACCACCGGCGTGCCGAACCAGCGGCGCTTCGCGGACGCGCGCAGGTCGGTGATCACATGCTCGCCGGGAGCGAGATCCAGCACGTCCGGGATGAACGTGAACGTGATCTGGGCTTCCGGGTCGGTGCCGACCGGCGCGACGGAAACCGGTGTGTTGCCGGTGTTCTCGGCGACCACGGAGAACCGGCCGCGCTTACCGCAGGTGACGGTCAGTGGCGAGAGCGCCATCTTCACGGCCTCGCGCGGCGGCACCGCCAGCTCGATCTCGGCGACCGCGACGGCCTGCGGCGGGGTGATCTCCCGCACCTGGACCGCGATCCGCCGGTCGCCGGCACCGACCCCGCGCGGGATCTCGATCGTCGCCAGCACGGTCTGCGACGTCTCCGGGAAGAGCGACAGGTTCTCGGCGTCGATCCGCACCCAGGACGGGTCCGCGCCGAGGATGCGCACGTGGTAGCCGCCGATCACCGAGCCGGTATTGGTGACGGTGATGGCGACGGTGAACGGCTGACCGGCGGTGAGCTCCACCTTGGTCGGCACGACGGCGAGACGCATGCTACGGCCCCGCCTTCAGCTGGAACGCGAGCTTCACCGGCGAACCCGGCTCGACCGTGGCGAGAGTCGTTTGGCTGAGCCCTGTTCCGTCGGACGCCGTGACCGTGTAGCGCCCCGACGGCAGACCGGCGATGGTGAAGCCACCGGCCGGCACACCGCCCGCGGCCGAGGTGGTGACGACGGGCCAGGACTTCTGCCCGTCCGTCGCGACGACATTCGCGCCGGCGATGCCTGCGCCGTTCGCGCCGGTGACCGTTCCGGTGATGGTGCCCGCGGACGCGGTGAGCGGCACCGAGATCGGCGGCAGCGGCTTGTCGGCCGTCAGCGTCACCGGCACGGTCTGGGGGGCGAACCCGTTCGCGGTGACGGTGAGTGTGTAGGTGCCGGGCACCGGCAGCCCGGACAGCGAGAACGCCCCGATCTGCCCGTCGGTGAGCGTGGTGGTGGTCGGCGGGTTCGCCAAGCCCCCCACCGTGACGGTCGCGCCGCCCACCCCCGCGCCGTTGGGGCCGACCGCGGTGCCGCTGACCACTCCGGTTCCCGCAAGCAGCGGTATGACGAGGTCCGTGCGCTGCGCGCCGGGAGCGAGGTCGATCACCTGGCTCACCTGCCCATAGCCCTGCTTCGACACCGTGATGATGTACGTGGCCGGGGTCGGCAGGTTGTCGATAACGAAGTGCCCGACCTGTCCCGTTGTCGGGGTTCCGGTCGAGATCTGTTGCCCGTTCACGGTTGTCGATACCGTGGCGCCGCCGAGCGGCCTAGTGCCGTCCGTCACGCTGCCGGAGATCTGCACGGCGCCGGCGGCCAGCACGGCGGTCGACACGAACCGGTTCGCCCCGCCCGTCACCGTCGTCTGCTCGGTGGTGGTCTCATACCCTTCGGTGGTGAAGGTGAGCAGGTAGTTGCCCGGCGCGGGGAGGTTCGTGAAGCGATAGGCGCCCTTCGCGTCGGTCTTCACATCGGGGATGGTCACCTTGGTGCCGGCGCCGGTGCCGAGCAGCCGGGCGCTGACCGTGGTGACCGCCGGCGAGGTGTTGTCGCCGAAATCGACGGACCCGCTGATCGTCGCCGGCAGCCCGCGCACCACCGCGTTGCCGTCGCCGGTCACCTGCCCCGCCACCGCGGTGAGCTTCTTCGCGGCCGATTCCTCGGTCGCGGCGGGGTAATAGGTGGTGGTGAACCCGGGGGCACTGAACTGCAGGACGTACGGCCCCGGGAACAGGCCCGACACCTGGTAGCTGCCGTCGGCCTGTGTCGCCGCGGAGGCAACGGGGACGGTGGACCCATCCGCCTTGACCCGCATGGCGGACACCAGGATGCGGCCGACGGGATCCCCGCTGGAGGCGGCGGTCACGGTGCCCGCGATCGTGCCGCCGACACCGGCCGGCAGGGTGCCCGTCTTGGGCACCGCACCGGCGGGGGCGGGGCCGGTGCCCAGACCCTTCGGGCCCGGGCCGGGGGTCGCCGCGCCCGGAGACGCACCACCGGTGGATCCGGCAGTGCCGCCCGCCGTGCTTCCGGCACCCGCAGCGCCCGAAGCGCCAGCAGCGCCGGACGCCCCCGACTGTTCCGGGGTTGCGGCGAAGAACGATGCCGGCGCCGACTTGGTCAGCGGATCGCCGGCGAACACCTTGGACAGCCCGAACAGGAACGCCGCCGCCCACAGCGCAATGATGGCAAGCAGTATCAGCGCCGTGAGCACGCCGCGCGTCACGTACGGGCGCTGCCGGAACGTGAGCGGGACGTGTTCGGTCAGCGGCTCCGGCGCGGCGGATGGCGAGCCGTCCGACTCCGGGACGCCCGCCTCGGCGGGCACGGCCCCGGGCCGCACGAGATCCGTCGCCGCCCCGGCCCCGGAAAGATCGTCATACTCGGAAACGCTGCCCCCGGACGGACTGTGGCCGTCGGATATGACGCCGTCCTCGCCCGGCGGGCGTTCGGCCTCCCAGGGGGAGACAGCGCGCGCGGTGGCCTCCGCGACGAGGGCCCGGTCGCTGTCGGTGCCCATGAACATGCGGCGGCCGCGGACGGTGACCACGGCCTCCGCGCTGGCGCCCGGCGGCAGCGACAGGGCCCGCGGCTGGATGCTGATGGCGCACGTCTTCTGCGCGTCGTGCACCGCGAGATCGATGTCCAGCACGGCGTTTCCGCGATTGGTGACGGTCAGGATGAACCGGCCGGTGCGACGCGCGCGCACCAGTTCGGGGCGGCTCGCCAGAGTCACGGCGGGCGCCAGCGGGACGTCGAGATCGACGTTCACGTACCCCGGGTCGGCGTCCGGCTGCCGCGAGTGCACCTCGACCGTCATCGGATGCCGCCCGGCCGGGAAGCTCTGCGGCAGGTCGAGGGTGAGGGTGATCTGGCCGGCGGCGTCCGGGAACAGCGGGAGCATGGGCGGATGGCTCGATACCGTGTGTTCGGGCACGCCGACAATTCGTGCCGTGATGCCGTCGATCACGGTGCCGGTGTTCACCACGTCGAGCGTCAGGTCGCCGCGCGCGCCCGGCGCGATGGCGAGTCGCGTCGCGGTGGAACTAACCCGCACGGGATGCGACCTGTCGGTAACCGTCGCGGCGGCCGTTTCCGCTGTCGACGTGCCGGCCGCGCGGTGCGAGGAGGCTTTCGATCCGCTCGACGGCGGGCGGCAGGTCGGCGAAGGGCAGCGCGTCGATCGGCGAGGTGACCACGACCTCGAACGACGGCTTGATGGTGCCGCCAACCGTCGACCAGACGTCCTTCGCGCGACTGTTGTCGTGTGGTGCGACGGCCAGCTGGATCGGGCTGGCCACGCTGTCGGGGAGATGCTCGCCCGGCAGCACCTGGTTCATGATGAAGTGGCTGAGCAGTTCGCCGGTGAGTTGATGCTCGTCGCGGACGGTGCCTGCCCACGCCGATACCAGGTAGTGCAGCTCGATCATCGGCAGCTGCGGCCTGCGCTGCGCCACCCCGTCCACCACGCGATCGGCGGCCGGGCGCGGCGGCTGGGGCGAGCGGCCCACGCCGAACAGGAAAAGGTTGACGGTGATCCGGGACAGCTGCGCCGACCAGGTTCCGGACGGCGGGTCGAAGGACACGTCACCGACCGCGGGTGCCAGCGGTAGTGCGGTACGGATCAGGGATTCGAGGCCGGCGTCGATGACGGGAATAATCACGACGCACGCTCCCTGGTCGACGCAGCGGCTTCCACGGCGGGCGCGGCCGTGGGTGCTGCTTCGGATGTACTGCTGACGCCCGATCGCTGCAGCCGGCCGCTCCCAGCCGCCGGCAGTTCTCTGACAAACTGACATTCTGTAACGTCGGAAGCCGGTAGTCCAGACAATACCGGTCCGTCACGACCAGATCGGGTAACGGTCGGGCAACAATACGGCCCAACAATGCGGCCCGGCGTTTCTTCCCGCCGAGGTCCTGGCAAGGAGGCCTGATGACGCCAGTGACAGGGCTCGCGGCGCTGGTTGGCGCTGTGCTGCGGGCCGGGGAGCGGCGCGGGCTGGATGTCGATCCCCGCTGGTCGGCACTGGCGGCGCTGCTCGAGGTGTGGCGCGTGCCCCGGGGCGAGGTTGCTGAGATCGGCGCGGTGGGTGGAATCGGCGCGGCCGGCGCGGCGGTCCCCGCCGACGTGGCCGTGCTGGTGGACGACACGCTGGTACGGCTGGCCGCGGTCTTCGCCCTCGATGACGCGGCGGCAGACGTTCTGATGGTGACCGCCGCGCCGGACATCGACCCGAACCTCGCCGCCGCCTACGGGATGCTGCTCGGCGCGGACGGACCGCGGCCCGCCTCTGTCGCGCTCGCGCTGGAACTGGCCGGGATCTCGCTGATCTTGGGTCACGGTCGCGCGGTGCTCGGGCCGGATGCACCGCTGCGCCGGTGGGGCCTGGTCGGCGTCCGCGACGGCGATTGGTCGCTGGGCCGGACCGTCGCCGTCGGGGAGGGGGTGGTCGCCGCGTTGCTCGGCGATCCGATTGATGACGCGGTGGCCGGCGCGTTGATGGTGCCCGATCCCGGCCCCGAGGACGTCTTCGCTGCGGACGGCGTCACGCAGCTCACCGCCGCGCTGGCTGCGGGCGAAACCCTGGCATGGGTCGAGAATCCGCCCGGCGGCGCGGGCGCCAGCGTCGCGCGGACCGCCTTCGCCGCGGCCGATATCCGTTGTGTGACGGCAGATCTGGCGTTGCGGCCGGATACCGTGCCGCTGCACGAGGCCCTCGCCGCGCTGGTGCGGCATGCCGGGCTCCGCTGCGCCGGGCTGATTGTCGAATCGGCCGAACGGATGCACGGCGATCCGCGCGGCGCCGAGGCGATCCGGCTCGCGGCTGAGGCTCCCGTCCCCGTGGTGCTGGTCGGATCGGCCCGCTGGAACGCGGGCTGGCAGCGGGCATTGCCCGTGATCGTGCGGACTGCGCCGCTTGCGCCCGAGAAACGACTCGACGTGTGGCGCCGTCATACTCGGTTGGCGGGAGTCGCGGACCTGGATCTCACGCCCTACCGGCTCTCCCCGGCGCAGATCGACGCGGTGGCGCGGCATGCGGTTGTGCAGGCGCAGGTGGCGGGCGAGCCGGTGGACGCCGTTCGTGTCGCCGAGTCGGTGCGGCTGCTCGGCGGGTCTGCGGCGGTGCGGGGCGGGTTCGGCTGGGGGCGTGCCACTTTCGCCGACCTGCAGGTGCCGGACGGGACCCGGGCGGAGCTCGAACGCCTCGCGGCATGGGTTCGGCTGCGCGACTCGGTCGCGGGCCGGGGCGCCGTGCACGGCCTCGGCGGGAAGGGTGCCGGCATCGCGGCCCTGTTCACCGGGAGCCCGGGGACGGGCAAGACCCTGGCCGCGCACGTCATCGCCGATTCCGCCGGACTGGATCTGATGCAGGTCGACCTGTCCGGCGTGGTGGACAAGTACATCGGGGAGACCGAGAAGAACCTGGAGCGGATCTTCGCCGACGCGGAGAGCCTGAACGTGGTGCTGTTCTTCGACGAGGCGGATGCGCTGTTCGGGAAACGCAGCGAGGTGAAGGATGCGCACGACCGCTACGCCAACCAGGAGATCGCCTACCTGCTGCAGCGGATGGAGCAGTTCGACGGCGTGACGATCCTCGCCACCAACCTGAAGGGCAACCTGGATGTGGCCTTCTCCCGGCGGCTGCACTTCATCGTGCACTTCCCGGATCCGGACGAGCCGACGCGGGCGCGGCTGTGGACGGCGCTGCTGTCCCATGCCGGAGAGGTGGATCCGGTGGACCCCGTCGATGTGCCGCGGCTGGCTGCGACCCTGGAGCTCTCCGGCGGCGACCTGCGGAACATCGTGCTCGCTGCCGTCTATGACGCCGCGTCGGACGGCGGTCCGCTCGGCATGCGGCACGTGCTAGGGGCGGCCGTGCGCGAGTACGGGAAGCTCGGTCGCCGCGTGCCGGGTGGGCTGGGGTGAGCGTCGCGGCACCAGATTGATGCGGGGAATCGAGTATGACGGCGCGGTGGTTTGTCCGGAATGGTGGGGCTCCATGCAGGCCTTGTCCTGGGGTGTGAATCCTGCAGCGTATGTTCGGCGTGTCGCCCTGCTGGACTCACACTCCAAAGCACTCCAAAGGCGAACGGTGTGAATCCTGCAGCATTCTGTCCGGATTGTTCCGGTTTTACTCACACCGTTCTGCTTGATTCACACCGACCTCCAAGACCTCGAAGAGTGTGAATCCTGCAGCATTCTGTCCGGATTGTCCCGGTTACATTCACGCCCTCGGGAACGTTGTTGGCGTCGTCGGGTGGCTGTAGGAGCGCGATGGCCGCAGGTGTCCGGCTTGTGCGAATTTTTCCCTGGGGTTAGCGTGCTAAAAGGTGGCGCTGCTCACGCGCCAGGTCCGAGGTGTCCGATGTCGATCGTTGCGCGGGATGTCCGGAAGAACGAGGCTGCCGAGGAGCTGGCCACTGCGGCCCGCGATCGAGCCTCTGCACCGTCGGTTCGTGAAGTCGCTCACGGCTTCGCACCGGTGCCCATGATCGCCGGCGGAGCCGTCCTGCTGCGGCGGCTGGCCTCGCATGACGACTCACCGTTCCGCCGACAGACACCGCCGGGCGCTGCTCGGCAGGTGGGCCCTCTACAGGTCGGACCCGCAGACGACGCTGCCGAGCGCGCTGCGGATCATGTCGCGGATCGTGTTCTCGATGCGTTGCGGCGAGTCTCCGACGCGGACGGTGCGACGGTATCCGAGGCGCCGGGAAGCAGCGGTGTCCGGCCGTCGGCCCCCAGTGCGGAGGCGCCTGAAGTCGGCCGCAGAGGGGGATGGTTGTCGTCGGAGTTGAGTGCCCGGATCGACGCAGAGCGCGGGACGGGCAGACCGCTCCCGGCGGCTCTGCGTCGTAGCCTGGAGCCCGCATTCGGCTCGACGCTGAGCCACGTCCGGATCCACGACGACGCCCGCGCGGCGGAGCTGTCTCGGTCGGTGGCGGCGCGGGCATTCACGCACGGTGACAACGTTTATTTCGGTGCAGGCGAGTACCGGCCGGACACGTCGGAGGGGCAGCGGGTGCTGGTGCACGAACTCGCGCACACACGACAGAATGAGGCACCGGCCCGCCGGATCAGTCGCCTGTGGGACCTCACCGCACCGGAGATTCCTTGGTGGAAAACTCGCGGCGTGCGCACGCTGACGCGAAATCCGATCTGGTTCTTCGCCGATCAGACGGGCGACGAGATCGTGGTGAAACCGGAGTCCCAGCCGATCGGGCTCAGCGCGATCGTCGGTCATATGCAGCGTGCCATAGGCAAGACCGACGTTGTCCAGGAGCGGAAGCTCACGGCGAAGGATCGGGGCAGCGTGCGCCTGCTGATCGAGAATGAGCTCGAAGACGATACCGGGCATCAGAGTTGGATTTCACGGGGGCGGATGCGAGGAGCCCGAGAGGGCACGGACACCCAGGCGCGGGAGGCTGCCGGGAGGGACGTCGACCTGCAAATGGGCGAGGGCGCTCTGATTGCCATGACGGTAGCGCCTGGTGAGACTGCCGAGGCTCTTGCCGGTCGGACGCTCCCGGGCGCTGGCGCGACGCCGGAATCGGCGATGCGGGCGGTGCTGCAACGTCCTGGGCACATGCGCAAGCTGGGCGAGGTCACCGCTATCGACCTATTCATGGGGAATCAGGATCGCGTCTGGGCCGGGAACCTCGGCAACTGGTTCTACGACCCCGACGGTCGGATCACACTGATCGATCATGTCGACAAGGCTCAGAACACCATGGCGTCGGAGTTCGGTCGCGGTGCGGGTGCCGCTGGAGGCACGGTTTGGCAGGGTCGAGACAAGCTGTCGACGGGGCAGCTCGCGCGTACCGCTGACGAGTCCCTGGATGCCATGCTGTCTCAGGCACGCAGGGAGTCCGGGGACGCCGATATCGACGGGACTTGGCTTGCGGAGATGTTGCCGAGTGGGAAGACCCGCAAGGAGTTCTTCAAAGCGGAGTTCATCGCTGGGCTTCGTGAGGGCCGCAAGCACATCATCAAGGTTTTCAGCGCGACTCGGCTCAACGTTTTCCGTCGGCAATCGCGCCAGACGAAAAAGAACATCAAAGCGGTGGCGCAACAGGCTCAGCAGGAGGATCGCGGCCACCGGCTCTACGGGGAGGACAATGCCCCGGACTATTACGAGATCCTCAAGGAGCGGGCTCGCTGGCTCGCGAAGAATTGACGGGGGCCGTCCGGACCGGGAAGTGAACCCCTTGAAGCGGTACCCGCGCGCTGAAGCGGAGACGATCGCTGGGGTGCTGGAAGACGCGAAGAGTGCGACGACGGTCAAGAGGGGCGACCTGGGCTGACTGGGGCAGAGGCCATCCAGCACCGGCGAGGACGATAGCTCGCGCCGCGGTAGGGCCTCACCGGGACAGGTATTGCACGACGGCGAGTACGCGGCGGTGGTCGTCGGGGCCGGGGAGCAGCCCGAGCTGGTCGTAGATGTGCGAGACGTGGTTCACCACGGCCTTTTCCGTCACCGAGAGGCGGTGCGCGATCCAGGCGTTGCTGCGTCCCTGCGCCACCAGCTCCAGCACCTCGCGCTGCCGGCGGCTCAGGCCCTCGATGGCGCTGTTGGTGCCGCGCGCCCGGGTGACCATCAGCTGCGCGACCTCGGGGTCGAGCACGGTGGCGCCGTTGCCGACGCGGCGGAGGTCGTCGCAGAAGGCGGCGGAATCGGTGACGCGCTGCTTGAGCAGGTAGCCGGTGCCCGCGGTGGGGTGGGCCAGCAGTTGCAGCGCGTAGCGGCGCTCGACGTGCTGGGAGAGCAGCACCAGCGCGGTCGCCGGCCAGCGCCGCCGGATCTCCAGGGCCGCCTGCAGGCCGTCGTCGGTGTGCGTCGGCGGCATGCGGATATCGGTGGCGACCAGGTCCGGGTGGTGCTCCTCGACGGCGTCCAGCAGCCCGTCGGCGGTACCGACGGCGGCGACCACGTCGAACCCGTTGCGCTCCAGCAGCAGGCACAGCCCTTCGCGGAGCAGCGCCTCGTCTTCGGCAAGGATCACTCGCATGGCAGCTCCGCGATGAGTTCCGTGCCGGCCCCGGCCGGACTTTGCACGATCAACCTGCCGCCCAGCGCGTCAACACGGTCGCGCAGGCCGGCCAACCCCAGGCCCGCCTTCCCGTGCTTCGCGCCGCCCATGCCGTCGTCGCTCACCCGGATCGTGACCAGGCCGTCATTGCTGCCGAGGTGGACCGCGACCCGCTGCGCGCCGGCGTGCTTGATCGCGTTCGTGATCGCCTCGGCCACGATGAAGTAGGCGGTGGACTGGACCTGCGGCGGCAGGTCGGCCGGCACGCCCCCGGTGACCAGCGTCGGTATCGGCATCCGGTCCGCCAGGTCTTCTACCGCCGACATCAGGCCCTGCTGCACCAGCGCGGGCGGCATGACGGCGTGCACCAGCGCGCGCAGGTCTGCGGCGGCCTCGTCGATCCGGCGACGCAGCGCGCCGGCGGCGATCGCGACATCGGTTCCGGCGCCAGGCATGTCGGCGATGCCCTGCGCTTGCAGGCCCAGCAGCACGAGATCCGCCTGCAGCCCGTCGTGCAGGTTCTGCGCGATCCGGTCGCGCTCCCGGTCGCCGGCCTCGACGATCCGGATGCGGGAGCGGCGGATTTCGCGCTCGCTCGCGAGCAGGGCTGCCGTCAACTGCTCACGCTCCAGCGCCAGGGCGAGCACCCGACCGGCCGCGGCGACCAGCTCGGGGTCTTCGATCAGGGCCGCGTCATACTCGATGGCGGCCACCGGCGCCTCGGCGAGCCGCACCGTGACGAACGCGCGGCTACCGTCCGCGCCGGGAAGCGAGACCGGTCGGCCGTCGCCGTCCACGAATCCCGGTGGATCGGGCACCCAGAACATCAGCCGCAGCGACGGGTCGCCGAGTGCGCGGGCCAGGGCGTCGCGGATCGACTCCCGCCCGTGGGCGCGGGCGCCGAGCCAGGCACCGAGTTCCTGCACCTCGCTGGTCCGTGCGAAGCCGCCGAGCAGCATGCAGGCGCCGACCGCGATCGGGACCACGGTGATCAACGCCACCTGAAGCACGGAGGAGGTCGCCTCGGACAGGCCCGTGAGCGGGACGATGAGCTGCGGCAGCATCGGCACCGCGATCACGGCGAGGATGCCGTACAGGTACAGCGGCGCGAGTACCCAGCGTGCGTGCGGTTTCGCCCGCGCGAATCGCGTCGCGCAGATGGTCGCCGTCACGACCATGACGGCCGCCCCGGCCCCCTGTTGCGCCCATGCTCCTGCGGCGGCGAGGCCGGGCCGGTTTGCGGCGGCGAGCACACCGTGGGGGCTGTTTGCGGGGTCGAACAGATAGAGCGGCACCTGCAGGACGAGCGAAACGACGTATCCCGCAAGCACTGTCACGCGGGCGGTGGAAGTGCGCAGGGTGCCGGACGGGAACGCCAGCAGGAGGTGCACGACGAGAGCGAGGATCGCCGTGGCGAGCACCGTGGCGATGGCGCCGAACGCGGTGATCGGCACGTTCGCAAGGCCGGCGGCGAGCAGGAGGGCGGCGCCGACCACCATGATCGCGCCGGTGCGGTTGGCCGGCCGCCGGGCCCAGGCTAGCCACCCCATCGCCGCGAAGACGAGTGCGCTGAGCGGGATGGCGGCGGCTTGCCACCATGACGTGCCGGCGGTGTCAGTGGTATGCGCGATGTCGGCGGGGAATGCCACCTCGATTGCCGCGAGGGCCAGCAGGCACACGCCGAGAATGCGCAGGGCGACAGCCAACGATGCGGCGGCGGGGGACCTTTGCGCAGGGCGTCGCAGCGCGGGGACGTTCGTGGTCGGTGTTGCCGCGTATTCGGTCGCGGCGGGCGGTGTCAACTGGGGCGCGATCCCCGGCCGGTGCAGTCGTCCCGCGATGGACATACCGCTCAGCATGACACTGCGGGTGCCGTCTCGCGTGAGCGCCACGGCACAAAAGACAGGACCTGGCTCCCTTGGTCCGGCGCGTCCGGTGCCGCACAGTGACGGTGGCGTGCGCTGTTCGTGGCGCTGTGCCCGTAGCGATGACGCATACCGAAGATGCTCACGGCGATGTAGCGGTTTTCCGATGACCCAGTTGACCGACGACCGAGCCCGCGGAGGATGTCATGCCGATCAGCGCGATCGAACGGCGTCGGCAAGCCCTGCGCCAAGCTGTAGACCAGTCCGCCGAGCCGTCCGCGGCGCCGGAGCCCGCGCAGACCTGGCGGCCTGCCCCGCTGACGACCACCGCGGAGCCGCTCCGGCGCCTCGCGGGTGACCCCGGCCAGGGTCAGGATCCGCTGGGCGGTGCGCCGATCCCGGACGCCGTCCTGTCCGAACTCTCGCGGGGACGCGGACGCGGTGGTGCGCTACCCGACGAGATCCGTGCCGCCGCCCAGCCCCTGCTCGGCGCAGACCTCTCCGGCGTGCGGCTGCACACCGACGCGCGGGCCGATGTGCTGGCCCGCTCGGTGCAGTCGGTCGCCTTCAGCCACGGAAACGACGTGTACTTCTCCGCCGGGAGCTACCGACCGCAGAGCGACGCCGGATCCCGGCTGCTCGCGCACGAACTCTCCCACGTCGCCGAGGGATCGCGCGGGAGCAGCAGTGGGGAGAGCACGGCGGGCGGGATTATCGGCCGGGCGGACGACGCGGCAGAAACGCGCGCGGACCGGGCGGCCGACTACATCGCGCCGGCGCTGCGGCGCTCGGTGTCGGGACCATTTTCGGGATCACCATCGGCATCACTGTCGGGTCTGGGCCCGGAGCGGGGCCCGGCACGGGACCGCGTCATAGCCGACACCTCGGCCGCCGAGATCCATCGCATGACGCTGCGTCGCCGCATCTCCTCGATCAGCAAGACCTCAGCGGACATCGCCGCCGCCAACGGCGGGACAGTGACGCAGAAGAGCAGCCTGGTCAAGGCGTTCACCGGCGCGAAGGACAGCCTCTACAAGATCGGGGTGTTGCTCGATCAGCAAAAGACGCTCGGCGACAAGGAGTTCAGCCTCGGCGCGGGAGCAAAGGCATTCGGCGCAGGGCAATCCGCCGCGGACAAGGAGGGGGACGAAATACTGAACCTCGCCGCCATCGTGACGATGTGCGAGCACTGGTTGAAGCGCCACCAGGACGGCGACCCGGCCCTCGTTGCCCTCATCGAGGACATCTACGCCGAAGCACGGCGCGATTACGGTCGGGGGCTCGCGCAGCAGCGGTACCTCGTGGACCTGGACGATCGCGTCGCGGGCTCGCCTACCCCGTTCACGCAGCAGATCGGGTCGGAACTGGGCAGGAAGGGCGCACAACTGGCCAACCACGGGGCCCGGCAGACGGACCAACTCAGGACGAAACACGCGAAACAGGTCAGCGCTTTGGCGAAGTCCGCAGGGCTGACCCAGGCCGAGATCACGGCGATCGTCGCCTATACCGCGGCCGACTATCTCTACATCAACCCCGCGGTCGCCAACAGCCGCGGCTGGTTGGCCGGGCAGCAAGAGGCCATCAAGGGCAAGTTGGCGAAGAATGGCAAGTCGAGCGACAACATGGACCAGGACCAGATGTTCGCCGAAGGGGCGACTCATGCAGGCGTGGCGATGCAGGCGCTGGCGAAGATGCCGGTGATGAAGGGCACGGTGTACCGCGGTGCGCGGATGAGCGAAGCTGCCTTCAAGGCGACGTATGTGGGGCGTACGCAGATCGTGTATCACGCATTCACGAGCACGACATACGACAAGAAGTCCTGTGACCTTTACGCCCGCGGCGGCGGCGACAAGCCGCCGGCCAAGGACCAGACGGTGAGCGTCAAGTGCATTCTCGAGGTGACGGACGCCCGGAATGTCGAGTTGCTCTCGGAGGCCATGGACGAGAAGGAATGGCTGCTGCTACCGGGCGCGACGTTCACGATCACCAAGATCGAGGACGATCCGGTGCAGGATCCCGGCCTCGACCCGAAGGCGACCGCGTGGAAGATTGTTCGCATGCGGCAGGTACCGAACGCAGGCGACCGGAAGGCACCGCTCCGGCCCGCGAAGCCGGCGCCCTCGGCACCGCCCCCGGCGTCGCCGAAGACGGCCAACAGCGCCACGGCGGCCCCGGTGGCATAGCAGGTGAACAAGCTGCTCAGCCGGCTCGTTTCCCGGCCAGGCCGCTCGCGGCGGCCGACGCCGGTCAGGGTCCGGCGAGGAGGTCGGCGACCTGGGTCCGGTAGCGCTCGTAGGCAGTTTCGACGTCTATGACGCTTTCCTGCAGCAGGGCTGCGTAGGCTGTGCGGGAGATCGCGGTGGCCTCCTCGGGCACGTCCTCGCCCGGGGTACCCACCGTGATCGAGCCCAGGTGCACGGCGGACCGGATCGCGAGAATGCCGGTGTCCAGGCTGAACTCGACCGTGCTGGTAGTGAGGTCCGTGTTGGCGCGCACGGACCATTCGGCGACGGCGGCGCGCGCCGGGGCGGGAACCGTGTCGTCCCAGACCGCGTAGAACACCACCGAGTTGCTGGTGTGCAGGATGACGCCGGCGATCGGCAGCCCACCCTCCTCGCGCGGATGTACGTCGAAAGTCTCGGCATCCCAATCGGTCTCGACCATTCGGCCGCTGCTCTGCAGTGCGGCGACCGTGGTGGCCAACAGCCCCGGACCGGCCGGGGGCGTGCCGACATCGGCCGTCATACACCCACTCCGACCTGCTGCATGGCGCGGTCGGCGAGCACGCCTCGGAAGAACTCCTGCCACTCCGGGGGGTTATTCGGATCCTGCGCGGCCAGTTGGATAGTCGCGTCCGGCATGCGCTCCACCATCGACGCGAAGACCTGTTTCTGCTGCTCGGTGGCGCCCACCAGCAGGCGCGCCTGGCCGCACTGGCATTCCAGGTATTGGGCGAACGTCATCCGGTCCATGCCCATGGTGGAATTGTCCTGCACGGTGGGGCCGCTCGGCGCGGGGGCCGGGGCGGTGGCCGCCTTGTTGACCTGCGTCTTGCGCACCGAACGCTCGAACTTCTTGGTGCCTTTGAACATCATCTTCAGTCGCCACGCGACGCCGCGCTTGCCCTGGCCCGGCGCCGAGCCGTCCAGAGCATTGCGATCCGTGGCCATCGTGCCGGTGGCCGACCACTTGCCGGTCGTGTGCTTCTTCGCCGTGCCGAGCAGGTTCTTCGCCTTGGCGGCCCACTTCTCGTAGAAGTACTGCGGGTCGGCGTCTTCGGCCATCTCGGCCAGCACAGCGGCCCTGATCTGCGTGAACAGGTGCTCGTTGCCGACGTTCTTCGGATCGGGGTTGAGCTTGTCGAGATCGGCCCGGGAGATGCGGTTGCCACGGAGTTCGTAATTGGCCAGGAACTGCTCGGCGATGGGATCGCCCTTGATCGCCCGGATGATGATCCCGTCGACGGCCATCGCCGGATCCTTCTCGAGCTGGTTCTCCGCCGCGCCCTCCAGCGCCTGCAGCGAGTCGCTCTGCGCCTCCTTGGTGATGGAAACGAGAACCTGGTCCGCGATGAAGTGCCCGATCGAGTGCAGCAGATCGACCACCTTGACGCCCGCCTGCACCGCGACCGGGATGCCGTAGCCGCCGCCGGTCGCCACGGTGGCGATGCCGGTCGCGAAGTCGCTGATAGAGATCGCGGTGTTCAAGACGGCCTGCTCCAGACCCTTGGTGTACGACTGCAGCACGCGCAGCAGCGGGTAGACCATGACGTCCGGTGTGCCGGCCTTGCCTTGATCTTTCTGTCGCGCGCCGGCCAGCGCGGTGTTGGTGTCCTGTACCCGGGTGGCGGACTGGCCCATGGTCATCGCGTTGGAGATCATCGACATCACCGAGATGAAGATGTTGAAACCGGGTATGACGCTGCCCACGGCCGAGGTCACTCCGGGATCGATGAGCTTCGCCAGGTTCGCGGTCGACGAGGCCGACTTCGCGATCGCGGACAGCGCGTCCGCGGAGGCCTTCGTCGCGGCCATGACGTTGCGCGGACTGCGGTCGGCGTGCGCCTTCTGCACGGCCTGCGCGAAGCGCATCAGCGCCTGCGCGGTGGAGAAGAGGTCCGACAGGATGCTGGTCGAGGTCGCGATGCCTTCGCCGGCCTTGGTTTCCACCGACTTGGGAAGCACACGCTCGTCGTCGTCCTTGAACTTCCCCTTCTTGACCCGGCTGACGGAATCCTCCACCGACTTGACGAATCCGCCGACGGGCCCGGGGATCTTCTGCTCGAGACCGCCGGTCGGGTCCTCCTTGGGAACGAGGCCCTCCTGCAGCTTGGTGGTCTCCTTCTTGCCTGCCTTATCCAGGATCTTGGACAGGCCGCCGAGCCCCTTCTCGCCCGCGCCGACGAACGGCTCCGCTGTGCCGGTCTTGTCCAGCGCCTTGTCGAGCCCTTGGAGTTTCTGCGGCGGCGTGGGGTTCAACTGCTGGCGTTGGCGCGCTTCCTTCTTTGCCTGCGCGTCGAGCGGGCTGCCTGCCGGCGGGCGCTTCCCCTTGGCGACGGCGTTGGCCGGGAGGTCCCAGACGTTCTTCTCGGCCTGCGTCTCGGCCTCGGTGAGGCTGAGGTTGTCCGGCTCGCCCATCAACCGATCGACCTCGACGACGAACGCCTCGTAGACCAGCTCGACACCCTTGGAGAGCATGGTGCCGCGCAGGTTCGCGTCGATGGTCGACTGCCGGACGTTCGCGCTCGTGCGGGCCTGGCGGACGTCCCGGATGAGCCGCTCGGCCGCTGTTTCGCGTGGCGGGCGCACGGCGCGGAGCTCCGCGTCCTGGGTGTCCAGCCAGACGGTCTTGTAGGCGCGGTCGCGCGCTTCCTCCTCGCCGAGGGATTCGACAAGCATGGCGAACAGGTTCTTTTCCGCGGCGAGGGCCGCCTCGAACCGGGCGTTCAGATCGTTCGCCTTGCCCGACGTGACGGAGCCGCCGGTCTGCCCACCGCGGATCGTTTCGCGCATCTCGTCGCGTTTCGCGGTGCCGACCTCGCGCTCGCCTTTCAGGCG
Organism: Nakamurella sp.; assembly: GCA_017848755.1. Lineage (GTDB taxonomy): Bacteria > Actinomycetota > Actinomycetes > Mycobacteriales > Nakamurellaceae > Nakamurella. The sequence continues at coordinate 19,170 of JAFIHI010000041.1, forward strand.
GGCCTTCTCATCCTTGTAGTTCTGCTTGGACTGCTTCTCGTTCTCCTTGCGTTGCTGCTTCTCCTGCTTCGCCTTCTGCTTCGCAAGCTCCTTGGCCGGGTCCTTTTTGCCCCACGGCCAGCGGTGTGCGGTCGCGCCGTGTGGTGTGGAGCCGCCCTGGACGACATGGGCCAGCTCGTGCGCCAGCACGTGCTCGCCCTCGGCGGTGTCCGGCCGGAACTGACCGGGAGCGAAAAAGATGTCCGAGCCCCGGGTGAAGGCGCGCGCAGACATCGCCCCGGCGGCCGCGGCGGCCGAGGCCCCGTTATGGATGCGCACGTCACCAAAGCTGCGCCCGAAGGCGTGCTCCATCCGGCCGCGCACCGGGCCGGCGAGCGTGGCCCCACGGCTCGCGTCGATGGTGGCGGTGGTGCCGTGGTCGAGTTGTCCGCCGGCCAGGCCGATCTTCGGCGCGCCGGACGGAGCGGGTGCCGCAGCGGACGGGTCTGCCTCCGGTGCGGTGAGCCGGCGGATGCGGGCGAGCGCCGAATCTGCCATGCGGTCTGCGGCGACCTCCGCCGGATCGTCCGCGCGGCCCACCAGCACGCCTGCCGTCGGCACGGGCCTGGCGGGCGCGGTCTCCGGGCCCGAGCTCTGCACGGAAAAATCGTCATAGTCGGTGTCGGGGTTGATCTTTCGCCGCATGACTGATTGCTTCTCGGACATCCCCCCGTCACCTCACTGGCTGGTAGGACCTGCGGTAGTGCTGTGTACTGCTGTGAAGTGCTGTGTTGCCGGGAAGTGCTGTGTTGCCGGGAGCTAGAGTGCCGGGACGCGACGCCCGAGCTTGGTGTATTCGCGGCGGGTGGCGGCCACGATGTGTCGCATGCCCACCTCCGTGTGCTCCGCTGCCGCCTGGTACGCCGCCGACAGCACGATATTGCGGATGTCGCCGCCCGCGAGGTCCAGCGTGCAGGCGAGGACATCGACATCGATCGGATCTGCCGCGTCGATGACGCGCAAGTGGGACAAATGGTAGCCCCAAAGATGACGTTTCGTCATCTCATCGGGGTCCGGGAAGTGAATCACGAAGTGCAGGCGGCGGGAGAACGCCGGGTCGAGGTTGCCGCGCAGGTTGGTGGCCAGGATGGTGATCCCGTCGAACTGCTCCATGCGTTGCAGCAGGTAGGCCACCTCTTGATTCGCGTAGCGGTCGTGTGCATCGCGGACCTCGCTGCGCGAGCCGAAGATCGAGTCGGCCTCGTCGAAGAACAGCACCGCGTTCAGCGATTCCGCCTCGGTGAAGACCCGCTCCAGGTTCTTCTCGGTCTCGCCGACGTACTTGTCGACCAGCGAGGAGATGTCCACGCTGTACAGGTCCATGCCGAGCGTGTCGGCGACCACGTGCGCCGCTAGCGACTTGCCGGTGCCGGGACTGCCGGCGAACAGGGCGCAGATGCCGGATCCCTTGCCGCCCTTGCCTTGTAGTGGGCCCTGCGCGAGCACCTCGTCGCGGTAGCGGGCCCAATCGAGCAGGCGGGTGACCTCCTGCTTGGCGTGCTCGGGGAGGATCAGGTCGTCGAGGGTTGCCGGGTCGGCAGTGGCGGCGAACTTCGAGGAGCGGTTGCGGCCGAGCCGCCGGGTGGCGTGGCGGATCGTGTCGGTGTCGATGGCGGGGCTCGGAGCGTCGTGCCGGTGCAGCGCGGCGCCGTCGGCGGCCAGTCGGGCCACCCTGGTGATCTCCTCCGGGGTGAGGCGCAGCGCCACCACCTGCGGATCCGGGTCGGCGTCGCCGAGGACGGGGCGCCACAGGGCGGCGCGGGCCGCAATGCCGGTTCGCGCCGCGGTGAGCGAGATGGGTAGGCGCGATGGCGCCCAGGTCGGGTCCCACGGCACGGCACCCACCGCGATCACCGGCAGGGCCGGGTGCGCGAGCCGATCTGTGTGCGGCGCCACGAGTTCGGCACCGGAGAGGATGAGCACGCTGCCGGTGACCAGGGCCTCGGTAAGCAGCCCGCTGAGCGCCTGCTTGAGGGCCTGCGCGGACGGGCCGGGCGAGGCCGGGTCAGCGGCGGACAACCGGCGCAGGTCAGCCGCCAGGCACGGCACATCCAGTTCCCGGCACGCTGCTGCCGCGGTGGCCACTCCCGCCGCGCCGGGCGGGTTGTGCAGCCACACCAGGACGTGGCCCTGCCGCAGCGCGGCCGCGATGGTCCCGGTGCCGGGAAGGGGCAGCGGCTCCGCGTCGGTGAGCAGCGGAAGCGTTGTCGCGGAAGGCATGTCGTCGCCTAGCAGGTTCGCAACGATGCGGTCCGGGACGACGATTCGGCGGGCGTGCAGCACCGTATTGCCGTCGAGCGTGATCAGGCCGTGCCGGCGCAGCGGAGCGAGCTCGGCCAGCCGCGCACGCGCATCCGGCGACACGGGAGATAGGCCGGCGAGCTCCAGCGCGACCGCGGCCGTGGGCCGCGCCGGGCCGTCGTCGCCGGAGAGCAGCCCGGTGACGAGGTGCAGATTCGGCTCCAGCTCGGCCGCGACGGCTGCGGTGAGGATCCGGGTTTCGAGCACGTCGCACCCCGCGTGGCGGGCGAGTTCCGCGATGCGGTCGGTGATCTCGGCGGTGGTCCGGGAGGTGAGCTCGGTCGTGGAATCGGCAGTGAACTCGGCGGTGGGCTTCCCGGCCGGCTCCGCCGTGAACGCCGCCCGGGCGGCGGCGAGCGCGCCCTGCGCGAGGCTGCGGTGCGGCCATGCCGCGCCGCGCCGGTCGATCGCGTCGGCGATCGCGCCCAGTAGGTGTTGCAGCGCGCCCGAGCCGGTGTCGACCGTCGCGCGCTCCATCGTCTGCCTTTCGTCGGGACCGCCCCGCCTCGTGCAGACTATCGGCACGGCCCGGCCCCGGAACATCGTCATACCCGGATGTTCAGGTGCTGCAGCGGATCGGCCCATGGACCGATCCGCAGAGCCCGGCGAAGCAGAACCCCGGACCGATGGCCACCTCCGGCCTACCCCTTCGCGGCACCCTGGGTCAGGCCGGCCACGATCCAGCGGCTGGCGAACGCGAACAGGATCATCGTGGGCAGCACGGTGAGCACCGCGGCCGCCGACATCGGCCCCCATTCGATGTTGAAGCTGGAGATGAAGCCGTTGAGCGCCGTCGGGATCGTCTTGCGGCTATCCGAATTGATGAGGGTGACGGCGAGGAACAGTTCGTTCCAAGCATTGACGAAGTTGAAGATGAACGTCGCGACGATGCCCGGGGTCATGACCGGGATGATGATCCGCCACAGCGCGCCGAAACGCGTTGCGCCGTCGACCATTGCGGCCTCTTCGAGGCTGTCCGGAACGTTGTCGAAGAAGCCGCGCAGCATGATCGCGGAGAACGGGATCGTCATCGCGATGTACACCAGCACCAACCCGAACCGCGAGTCGACCAGGCCGAGGTTGGTGAACATCTGATACAGCGGCCCCAGTGCGATGAACGCCGGGATCATCTGCGTGACCAGGAACGCCAGCATGATCGTGCCCTTGCCGCGGAAACGGTAGCGCGACAAGACATATGCCGACAGCAGGGCGATCGACGTGGCGACGAACCCGGCGGACAGCGCCACGATGGTCGAGTTCGCGAGATACTGCCCGAAGTCGGACTTCTGGAACAGGCTGGTGTAGTTCTCCAGCGAGAACGTGCGCGGCCAGTAACGCACCGGGTATTCGGCGATCTGGCTGGCGGGTTTGAACGACGTGAGCGCGATCCAGTACAGCGGGAACAGCGTGATGATCATCCACACGCCGAGGATCACGACGCGAGATGTCTTGATGAACCACGTGTCTCGATGGATCATGTCTTGCGCTCCCTGGTCAGCAGCATCAGGTAGACGCCGGTGAACACGACGAGCACGCCCATCACGATGAATCCGAGCGCGGAGGCGAGCCCGTACTCGCCCTGCTGGGTGAACTGGATCATCCAGGTGGTGGCGATCTGCGTCTGGTTGCCCGGCCCGCCGCCCGTCATGGCCCAGATGATGTCCGGGAAGTTGAAGATCCAGATGACGCGCAGCAGGATCGTCAGCACCAACGTGGTCTTGATCGTGGGCACGGTGACGCGCAGCAGGGTGGACCAGCGGCCGGCGCCGTCCAGCGCCGCCGCCTCGTGCAGCTCCTCCGGAACCGATTGCAGCGCAGCGAGAATCATGATGGCGAAGAAGGCGACGCCGTACCAGACGTTCGCGATGATCACCGAGGCGAGGGCGAGTTTCGGGTTGGCGAGCCAGGGGATCGGGTGGTCGGTGATGCCCGTCCGCATGAGCATGTCGTTGACCACGCCGAACTCGGAGTTGAACATCCAGCGGAACAGGATGCCGATCAAGAAGCCCGACACCGCCCACGGGTAGAACACCAACGCCTGGTAGATCCCGCGGAACCGGAAGCCGCGTCGCAGACCGAGCGCGATCACGAATCCGATGGCGAACTGAGCCACCAGCGAAACCACCACCCAGATCAACGAGTTCATCATGGTGGTGGCGAAAAGCGGGTTGGCGACGAGCTTTTGGAAGTTGCCCAGCCCGACCCACGGTGTCGACGTCAGATCCCACAGTGACCACTTGCGGAACGCCATCTGCCCGCCGACGATCAGCGGGTAGTACGTGAAGATCGCGACGAACGCGAACGCCGGCGCGAAGAACGCGAGCAGCACGCGCGCGTTGCGCCATCCGAATTGACGATTCCGCGGGCGATGCCTGCGCGCACCGCCGCCCGATGACGGGTATGACGCTGTTCGCC
>JAFIHI010000042.1 GCA_017848755.1 Nakamurella sp.
CGGAGCCGTGACGAACGTGCTGAGCATCGCCACCGCGGCGGAGACCACCCCCGCCCCGACTCGACGCAGGCGGCTCATCGCGCACCTCCAGCTGCTAGGTATGTGTCGAACCATGCGAGAACCCTTTCGTGCCGGTCGATCCGGCGGTCAATCCGGCCTGTCGCTTGCATCAGATGACTCTCCTCGGGATAGATGACGTACTCGACCTCGCGGCGCAGCGCCCGCAGCGCGACGAAGAGCTGTTCGTTGTCGGCCGCCGGGCAGGTACGGTCGTCGCCGCCCTGCAACAGGAGCAGCGGCGTGCGGATCTGCACGACGTTCTTCAGCGGGGAGGCGTCCCACAAAGCCCGAATTCCGTCCGCGGTCAGTGGGTCGCCGAGGTTCGCGGACCGGTTGTATGACGGCCCGAGATCGCTTGCAGCCCAGGCGAAGACCTGGTTGGTAACGCCGTTCTCCGCCACGGCGGCGGCGAAGGCGTCGGTGACGCCGATCAGGTACTGCACGAGAAATCCCCCGTAGGACAGCCCCATCACACCGATCCGGCCCTCGTCCGCGAGCGAGCCTTCGACCAACGCGTCGAGCACGGCGAGGACGTCGGCGACGTCCGCCCGGCCCCAGGCACCACCCAGCGCCGCGACCCAGCTCGCCCCACGATCGATGGAGCCGCGGATGTTCGGCATCACCACCCGGTAGCCGGCGCTCGCCAGCAGGATCGCTTCGACCGAGGGGACCACGCCCCACTGGCCGGTCGGCCCGCCGTGCAGGTCGAGAACCGTGGCACGGCACCGTATGCCGTCCGGCGGCTCGACGATGAAAGCGGTGATCGGACCGGCCGGCCCGGCGAACTCGCGGCGCTGCCAGCCGGGCTGTCGATGGCCGGCCAGCCACGCGCCATGCCAGGTCAGGCGCCGGGGCTCGGCGCCGTCCAGCGCATACAGGTCGGGCGCCCACCCGGCCGGACCCAGGCCTTCATCGGCAGAGCTCTCGCCCGCCGATTCCGCCCCCACCCCGGAACCGTCGCCGCGTCCCATCGCCAGCACCGCGACGCGGCGAGCGCCGTCGGCGGCCAGTGCGCCGCAGATCGCGCCGTGGTCCCCTCCCCCGGCGAGGGCCGCACCGGTCACCGCGTCGACCGGAACGGTGGATCCGTCGCGGCTGACGGTCGTCAGCTCGGCGCAGTCGTCGAGCTCGAGATTCCATTCGTGCAGGTCGGTCTCGTCGCCGAGCACACCGGTCCAGAAGGGGCCCGGCCGCAGGACATCGTCATACTCGGCGACCGACTGCCCGGCCGCAGTGATCGGAACCTCGAACCACTGCGCCGGCTCCGCGTCGGGCCGGCCGGCTGACGCGTGCCCGAGAACCCGGAGCCGCTGCCCGGCCAGGTGGTACCGGACGACCCCGCCGGCGAACGCCGTCATGGCCCGCATGCCGGTCCCGTCCGGGTCGATGCGCCGCACCTGCTGCGCGGGGTCCAGATCCGAGCCCGCCGAGAGATCCGCGAGAAAGTAGACGCGGCCGGAACTGTCGACCCGCGGGCGGGACGCGGACCACGCACCGCTGGTCAGGCGCACGGACGGTCCGCCCGACAGCGAAACCCGGTGCAAGTGCCGGGGGTGCAACCGCAGGCCCCCACCGGGCTCGCCGTCGGCCCGCCAGTCGATCGTGGTGAGCCGGATAGCCGTCGGCGGCCGGTCGCTGGGCAGTCCGGGCGAGCGGATGACGCGCGGGGAGTCGGCGTCCTCGACGAGCACAACGAGGCTCGCACCGTCCGCCGACCACGCGACATCCTGCACGCCGCGCGGAAAGTCCGTGACCGGGCGAGCGTCGGAGGCGGGCAGGTCGACCAGCCAGACCTGCGCCGGCGCATCGTCCACGCTGCGCAGGAAGGCGACCCGGGTTCCCGCCGGGTCGATCCGCGGGCAGACGTCCCGACCCGGGCCGTGGGTGAGCGCCCGAGCCTCGCCGCCGGCGAACGGCACGGTCCACAGTTCGGTGCGTTCCGTTCCGTCGGCGATGTGCCGAAGTGTGTACACCACCGTGTCCCCGCGGACCGCGAGCTGGCCCGGGGTCGACTGTTTCCGCAGGTCGGGCGGCGTCAGTGCACCCGGCACATCGGACATTCGGCACGATCCACGGTCACTCCCCACGAGGCAGAAGCCACGTTCTGCCGAATGTGACCCACTACTCAATATGCTCTGCATTCTGTGTGGCTCGGCCGGTCGACGTCAAGCAGGCGCGCGATCACGAATCGGTCGCGATCGCCGCCCTACCGCGCGGATGCGTGCCGCCTGGCAAACCGCCGAGTTCCTAGGACGCGGTGATCGCAGAGGCCCCGGCAACCTCGGCAATGGCATCGGCGACCTGCCGGCAGGACCAGCGGAACAGGTCCGGCTCCATAGTGAGCGGCGGCTGCATCCGGTACAACGGTTTGGACGCCTCGCTGATCGCGAGCACGCCACGACGCATCGCGGCGAGGTGGACGGCGTGCTGGAAGTCCGGGTCCGGGTCGACGGTGCCCCGCGCGGCGATGAACTCCACACACGCCCAGGCGCCGAGCGCCCGCACGTCGCCGACCTGGTCGAACCGGTCGACAAGCGGCGAGAGCTCCTCCAGCGCAATGGATTCCAGCTCCTTGGTATTGGCCAGTACGGAGCCGTCGGCGATGAGGTCGAGGCCCGCGAGGGCGCCCGCGCAGGCGGCCGGCTCCCACGCGTAGGTGCCGCCGAGGTGCGCCGAGCAGTCGGCCATGATCTCCTCGGTGCCGAGCACGCCGGCCACCGCCTGCCCGCCGCCGGTCACGCCCTTGCCCACGAGCAGCAGGTCTGGTTCCAACCCCCATCGCTCGGCGGCGAACACGGTGCCGCAGCGGCCGAGGCAGGTCTGCACCTCGTCCAGGATCAGCTTCCAGCCGTATCGTCGACACAGCGCGGTGAGCCCGTCCCAAAAGGCTTGGGAGGGCGCGAGAATGCCTGCCTCGCCGGCGACCGGCTCGATCAGCACCCCGGCGACCTGATCGGGTTCGACCTGGTAGCGCAGGATCCAGTCGGTGATGTAGTCGAGGTAGAGCGTGTGGTCGTACGGTCCCGGGCCGCGGTGGAACGGCGACCGGAACGACTGCGGGTACGGTACCTGGATAAGTCCGGACACGAACTGCGCGAAACCGGCCGTGTTGCCTGGGATGTCGGTCGACGCGGACGCCGTCAAATAGGTGGATTCGCCGTGGTACTGGCCGAGGAAGCTCAGAATGATCGGCCGTCCGGTCGCCTCGCGGGCGAGTTTCACCGCGCCCTCCACCGCCTCCGTGCCGGTGACGGTGGGTGCCACGCGGGTGATCCCGGCGGGCGCGAGCGCCACCAGCCGCTCGGCGAGTTCGATCGGTGGCGCGCTGGTCAGGTACTGCGAGATCTCCATGCCGTAGCGGTCCCAGGTGTCCATCACCGCCCTACGCACGGACGGGGGCTGCGCGCCGTAGGGCATGGCACCCCACGCGGAGAGGTGGTCGGCGAACGTGTTGCCGTCGACGTCCTCCAGGATGTGCCCGTACTTGCGCCCCAGCACCAGCGGCACGTTGGTGCCGTCGCGCAGCGGACCGGAGAACGCACGATCCTTGCGCGCCAACAACTCTGCGCTCTTCGGTCCGGGGAGGGGGGTTGCGACATGCGGCCAGGCCGCAGCAGTCGACACTTCAGACACCTCATATCGGGTATGACGCTGTTCGCGGGGGCGACGCCCCCGCCGGAGAACCGGCGCCGGCCCTAGCGTCACCGAGTTAGCGGAAATCTGTCAAGACCCCGGCCGACGCCGCCGGCACACGACCCGTCACGCGATCGCGAGCGAGCGGCCGGCTACAGCAGCGTCGTCCCGTGGCGTTGGTGCAGGTCGATGTATCCGACGACCAGCGCGAGAGCGACGATGACGCCGATCACCGCGAAGCCCACGTTGAAGGCCACTGCCCAACTGCCCGCGGCGAGCACCGCGAACGTGACCGCCGTGATGATGGCGATGCCCATGGAGGTGCCGATCCGCTGGATCGTCTGCATGATCCCGCCTGAGGAGCCCGCGTATTCCAACGGCACCTCGGCGAGGGTCAACGCCTGGTTCGGGCTGATCACCGACCCCTGGCCGAGGCCCACGAATGCGAGCGTCAGCAGCCACCACCATTCGCTCGCCAGCCCGCGCGAATGCAGGAAGACCACGAACATGCAGGCTGCGAGACCGAGCAGCACGACCCAGATCCCGGCGATCACCACCTTGCGGCCCCATTTCGCCACCACCCGCCCCGCCAGCAGGGCCGACACCCCGGACAGGATCGCGCTGGGCAGCCCGATGAGCCCGGACGCCAACGCGCTGTGCCCCAGGCCCACCTGGAAGTACAACGCGACGAGCACCCAGATGCTGGTGACGCCGAGGAAGTACAGCCCCATCAGCAGCGTGCCGTTCGAGAAGCTTGAGTACCGGAAGACACGCAGGTCGACCATCGGGCTGTGTCCCCGCGCCTGGTACCGCCGCTCCCAGTACAGCCATAGCGCCACGAGGCCGAGACCGAACGGCAACGCCAGCCAGATGAATGCGCCCCGACCGCTTTCCATGAACGGCAGCAGGATCGCCAGCACGGCGACGCCTATCAGCGCGGAGCCGACCGGGTCGAGATCGCGGCTGCTCGGCGCGGCCCCACTCGCCGCCATCGAGCTGCGCGGCCCCGCGCTGCGAGGCCCCGCGTCGTCGTCCCGTTCCGGACCTCCCTGACGCACGAAGAGCGGCCTGGGGAACCACATCAGCGCAAGGATGATCGCGATGACCCCGACCGGCAGGTTGACGAAGAAGACCCAGCGCCAACCGTTCTGAACGCCGAAGATGTGGATCAGCAGGCCCCCGAGCACCGGCCCGATCGCCACCGATGCGCCGACCACGCTGCCGAAGATCCCGAACGCCCGCCCGCGTTCCGCCCCGCGGAAGAACTGCTGGATCATGCCGACGACCTGCGGGCTGATCAGCCCCGATCCCACGCCCTCCAGCGCACGAGCGATGTTGAGCCATAGCGGATCCGATGCGAATCCAGCCCATGCCGACGCGCCGGTGAATACCACGACGCCGGCCATGAACAGCGGCGCTCGGCCGAAGATGTCGCCGGCGCGGCCCGCGGCAATCAGGATCACGCCGAACGTCAGAGCATAGCCGGACAGTACCCATTGCAGGTCGGACTCGCTGGCGCCCAATCCTTCTCGGATCGACGGCAGCGCGACGTTCACGATGCTCACGTCGATGAGCGCCATGAAGAGCGCGAGGGACAGCACGCCGAGAACCCGCCACCGCCGAGGATCGGGCACATACGCGGCACGCGACGACTGACCGTCTTGTCCGGCCGCCCTCACCGCATTCACGGCACCCCGGGCACCCCCGGCGCCGCTACCTTCCTCGGTCTCGGTCACTCCACCCACTGTATGGCACTTCGCATGACTAAACATCGAGAGCCACACACCGGAACTGACCATCGAGAGCCGACCATCAACCAGAGCATCGCGGGCAACGCAAGCGCGGGGCCGGTGTAGGCATCTTGACGCGTCTCGTTTTCGGCATCATGATGCCATCGTGAGGACGACACTGACGCTGGACAACGATGTCGCGCGGCTCATCGACGATGCGGTCCACCGCGAACGCCGCCCCATGAAGCAAATCGTCAACGACGCCCTACGCAAGGCGCTCGCGCCGACCCCGCCGGCTGGCGCCCGCGAGCCCTACCGACTGAAGCCACACGCCTCAGCCATCCGCCCCGGCTTCGATCCCGCCGGCTTCAACCGGCTCACCGACGAATGGCAGGACGAGGCGATCCTCAAGGCGACGAGCGGCCGGTCGTGATCATCCCCGATATCAACCTGCTGTTATATGCGGTGATCACGGGCTTTGCCGACCACGTCCGTGCCAGGTCGTGGTGGGAGGCTGCGCTGAGTGGAACGGAACCTATCGGCCTCGCTTCGCCGGTCCTGTTCGGGTTTCTGCGCATCTCGACAAGCGCGCGGGTGGTTCAAGACCCACTCTCCATCGACGAGTCGCTGGGCTACCTCCGGGAGTGGCTAGAGCTACCTGTCGTGAGCATGCTTCCGACCACCGAGGATCACGTCGCCGTCGCTTTCGATTTGACACGGCAGGTCGGCGTGGCAGGCAATCTCACCACCGACGCGCAGATCGCGGCGCACGCTTTATCGCAGGGTGCGACCGTTTACTCGAACGATTCGGACTTCGCCAGGTTCCCCCGCGTCGACTGGGTCAATCCATTGCGCGATTGACCGTCCCATTCCGCGGGGCTGTGTCAGCCGAGAAGGAGCACGGTGAACCCGGCGGCCATGCCGATCAAAAGGCCGATAATGGCCATGATCAGCAGGATCTGCGCGGTGGTCAGGTGCACCCGACCACCGCCCGGCGATCCGGGACCGGCCGCGCCGGCGGCGTCCGGCCGCCGGTTCGCGCCCCCCGCCTGCGCCCGCAACGCCTGCCGGATCACAGTCTCCGGGTCGCCGCCCCGCGGCTGCCACATCGTCACTGCCGCATCCACCTGCCCGTCAGTGCCAGCAAAAAAGGCCCGTCAGCGCCTGTCGGTGCCCGAGTGCATGTCCTGCATCGCCTCCGTGAGTTTCGCGATCGCCCGGGATGCTGTCGACTTCACCGTGCCCTTGGCGAGCCCCGTTGCCGCTGCGATCTCGGCTTCGCTTAAGCCCCCGTAATACCGCAGTACCAACACCTCTCGCTGCCGTTCGGGGAGCTTCGACAGCTCCGCCACCACGGCGCGATGTTCCGCGGACAGCATGGCCAACGACTCCGCCGAGCGCGCAGTCCCGGCATCCGGCGGCACGTACGCCCGCGCGGTGCGGCGGCGGCGCAACATCGACCGCGACCCGTTCACCACGGCCATGCGGAGGTATCCGATCGCGGCGCGCCGGTCCCGCAGCGAGGACCAGTTCTTGTACAGCCCGGCGAACGCTTCCTGCACCACGTCCTCGGCGGACGAGATGTCGTCGACCAGCAGGATCGCCAGCCGCACCATGCCCATGCGGTGCGAGCGGTAGATGTCGTCGATGGTGACCGGCACATCGTCCCCGGCCGCGTCGAAATCTCCGCGATGAGGAGCCCCGGC
>JAFIHI010000043.1 GCA_017848755.1 Nakamurella sp.
ACCTCGACCGCGGGCGTGGCCAGATGGCCCCGGGGCTGGGGCAGCGGGGTACGTTCAGGGTCGGCCTCTCGCTCGTCGCCGGCAACGCGTACGGCCGCGTTCGCGCCATGCTGGACGAGAACGGCAAGGAGGTCGACGAGGCGCTTCCGTCGCGGCCGGTCCAGGTCCTCGGCTTCACCTCGGTGCCCGGCGCCGGCGACAACTTCCTCGTCGTCGACGAGGATCGTGTCGCGCGGCAGATCGCCGAGCGGCGTCAGGCCCGTGCGCGTAAGGCCCTGGTCGCCAACCGCCGTCGGGTGTCCCTGGATACGCTGAACGCCGCGCTCGCCGAGCGGAAGATCGAACAGCTCACGCTGATCATCAAGGGCGACAACTCCGGCACGGTGGAGGCGCTGGAGGACTCGCTGATGAAGCTGGAGGCCGGCGAGGACGAGGTCGTCATCCGGGTGGTGCACCGCGGCGTCGGTGGTATCACGCAGGACGACATCAACCTGGCGGCCGCCACCGACGCGATCGTGCTCGGCTTCAACGTCAAGCCGGTCCGCGGCGTAGCGGAGCTGGCGGAGCGTGAGGGCGTGGAGATCCGGTATTACACCGTCATCTACCAGGCGATCGACGATATCGAGAACGCCCTGAAGGGCATGCTGAAGCCGGAATTCGAGGAGGGCGCGCTCGGTGCCGCGGAGGTCCGCGAGGTGTTCCGGTCGTCCAAGTTCGGGAACATCGCAGGCTGTATCGTGCGGTCCGGCGAGATCCGCCGCAATTCCAAGGCGCGACTGCTGCGCAACGGCGTGGTGATCAACGACAACCTCGCGATCGACTCGCTGCGCCGGTTCAAGGACGACGTCACCGAGGTCCGTGAGGGCTTCGAATGCGGTATCGGACTCGGGTCGTGGAACAACATCGAGGTCGACGACACCATCGAGACGTATGAGGTTCGCGAGAAACCTCGCAGTTGATCGGTGCTTGCGGTTGATCGGTGCTCGCAGTTGATTGGTGCTCGCAGTTGATTGGTGACGGCGCCGATCTCCCACGGCCAGTGACCGCGTGGAGGCGTGGATGTTCGTCGGCACGATGGAATGCGACCTGTTGCTGGGCGACGTGCATTCACTCAAAGGCAAACGAGCGGTGCTCCGCCCGCTCCTGGCACATCTTCGACGGCTCGACGTGAGTGTCGCGGAGGTCGGCGATGCGGATCTGCATCGCCGGGCCCGCATCGGTGTCGCGGTCGTCTCCGGCCAGGCCGGTCTCACCGAGCGAGTCCTCGACGAGTGCGAGCGTGTGGTAGCGGACAATCCGGAAACACAGCTTCTTGCCGTGCGCCGGCGTCTCGTCGGTTCGGACGACTGAGTACGTCGTTGTGTCCTGACATCAGGACGGAAGGAGACACCGATGGTGGATCAGGCACGTGCCAGGCGCCTCGCCAAGCGAATCGTGGCGATCGTCGCAACCGAGTTGCAGGGAGAGGTCAAGGACCCGCGTCTGACGATGGTCACGATCACGGCCGCGACGGTCACACCGGACCTGCGCGAAGCCACCGTCTACTACACGGTTCTCGGCGACGATCAGGACAGGGCGGACACCATGGCGGCATTAGCCAGCGCCACGGGCATCCTGCGCAGTGCGGTCGGCCGTCATATCGGCATCAAGTTCACGCCGAGCCTCACCTTCACCCTGGACACGGTTGGCGAACAGTCGCGGCACATCGAGGCGTTGCTCGCGCAGGCCCGCCTGGAGGACGCCGCCGTCGCCGCGCGGGCCGCCGGTGCCAGTTTCGCCGGCGACCCCGATCCCTACCGGCAGCCACGGCCGGACGAGGACGCGGCCGTCGTCGACGACGATGGCCGGGTGACGCGCCGCTAGCCCACCGCGCCCCGCCGCGCGCCGACCGACTCGCCTACCACACCCATCCGCCCCAGCCAGAAACGTGACCCGCCCCGTGACCGCCGCCGACTCCGCGCCGCCCCAGCCGCACGCGATCGCACACCGTGTGCGCCGCGGCGCGCGCAAGCTGACCGCGCCGATGCGGCGCCGGCTCGGCTGGTTTGTCTGGGGGGCCGGCGCAGGCGTGTATGTGCTGGCAGTGTTCCACCGCACCTCGCTGGGCGTCGCCGGTCCGCTTGCCGAACAGCGATTCTCGCTGAACGCGGCCCAGCTCGGAACGTTCGTCATGCTGCAACTCGGCGTGTATGCGCTGATGCAGGTGCCCACCGGCATCATGGTCGATCGCTTCGGGCCGCGCCGCATGCTGATTGCCGCGACCACGACCATGGGCCTCGCCCAGATCGGCTTCGCCCTGGTACAGACGTATCCGCTGGCGCTGCTCGCCCGCGGGATGCTCGGCTGCGGCGATGCGATGACGTACATCTCGGTGCTGCGGCTGGTCGCGGCGTGGTTCCCCGCACGCCGATACGCGGTGCTCACCGCAGTGACCGGCCTGCTCGGATCCGTCGGGAACCTGGTCGCGACGCTGCCGCTGACCGTTCTGCTCACCCACTTCGGCTGGGCCGCCACGTTCATCGTGGCCGGCAGCCTCTCCCTCGGCTACGTGGTGCTGTTGCTCCGGCCGGCGATCCGCCAGCCGGCCGACGGCACGCCGCAGCGGGCGGCGGACACCAGGGTCGGCGGTCACCGCGTCTGGACCGAACTACGGCAGGCATGGAAGGTACCGGCCGGTCGCCTCGGCTTCTGGGTGCATCTGACGACCATGACGGGCCCGACGGTCTTCAGCGTCTTGTGGGGATTCCCATATCTGACAGAAGGGCTCCGATACCCGGAGAACACTGCATCGACGCTGCTCCTGCTGATGGTCTTCGTCGGCATCGTCGCGAGCCTGGCCATCGGTGTGATCGTCTCGCGCCGGCCCGTCGTCCGCACACCGGTCGCCGTAGGCGTGGCGCTCAGTTGTCTCACCGCGTGGCTGGGGCTCATCGGCTGGCCGGGCGGTCGGCCGCCGTCGGCGGTCGTCATCGTGGCGATCGTGTTGCTCGCGGTCGGCGGGCCGACGAGCACGGTCGGCTTCTTCCTGGCGCGCGACTACAACCCACGGCACCGCATCTCGACAGCGACGGGCATGGTCAACGTCGGCGGATTCGCCGGGTCGGTGATCGGCGTCTACGTGGTCGGCCAGATCCTCGACCTGATCGACGCGAACCAGGCACACCACACGCTCACGGCGTTCCGCTGGGCGTTTGCCGCGATGGCGGTGCTGACCGCGGTAGGCCTGACCCGGATGGTGACGTGGTGGCTGCGCACCCGTGCCGAGGTGCTCCTCGCGACCGCCCGCGGCGAGGAGGTTCCCGTGCACATCACCGCGCACCGCTGGGAACTCGTTGATACGGTCCTGTTGGCCAAGGAGGCCGAGCGCGCACGCAGCGTCGCCGCCGCGGATGGCAGCGCCGGCGGCGGTGACGGCAGCGCACATCCGCTGGCCGCGGCGGAGAGCGAGGCCGCCGCTCCCGCCCGGCCGGCCGATCCCGCGCATCCCGTGCGCCCCGCCGCCGGAGAAGAGCCGGCCACGTGACCGCGTCCGACGAAACGCGCCCCCCGCCGGCGGAGACGCCGCCGGGCCTACTGCTCGTGGACAAGCCGTCCGGAGTCACCTCGCACGACGTCGTCGGACGGGTGCGCGCCATCCTGGGCACCCGCCGCGTCGGGCATGCCGGCACGCTCGACCCGATGGCGACCGGGCTGCTGGTGGTCGCCGTCGGCCGCGCCACCAAGCTCCCCGGCCACCTGGCACTCGCGCGCAAGTCGTACAGCGCCACGATCAGGCTCGGCGTCTCAACCACCACCGACGACGCCGAAGGTGAGGTCACCGCCCGCTCCGATGCATCGGGAATCGGGTATGACGCTGTTCGCGCGGCCATGGCCGCGTTCACCGGTTCGATCGACCAGGTCCCGAGCTCCGTGTCGGCGGTCAAGGTCGACGGGCGGCGCGCCTATGCCAGGGTGCGCGCGGGGGAGGACGTTCGGCTCGCGCCGCGCCGGGTCCAGGTGAGCCGGTTCGAGGCCACGGCGCCGCCGCGTGTGCCGGGCGATGCATGCGCCGGCGCCCTGGATGTGGACGTGATCGTGGAGTGTTCCACCGGTACGTACGTGCGTGCGTTAGCCCGGGACCTCGGCGCCGCGCTCGGTGTCGGCGGCCATCTGACGGCGCTACGCCGCCGAGTCGTCGGCCCGTTCGACGTGGCGGACGCAGTGGACATCTACCCGGACGGCGTTCCCGCGCGCGGCGAGGGCCGCCGGCCCTTGCCCGAGGGGCTGACAGCAGTGGTACGCCAGGCGATGCTCCCGGTGTCGGTCGCCGTCCGGCGAGCATTTCCGGCCCGCCATGTCGATGCGGCGCATGCCGCCGATCTTCGTCATGGGCGCCCCGTGCCCGCCGCCGGCGTCGACGGGACCTACGCGACCTTCGACGCCGACGGGGAACTGCTCGCGCTGGTCACCGAAACCGGCGCCTCCGCTCGGCCAGTATTCGTGTGGCAGGCGGCGGGTTGAGCCGTGCGGCTGCAACGTGCGACGCCGCGCGAGGCAGTACGCGCCCCTGTTGTGATCACGTTGCGATCTCGTCGTCCAGCAATGGCTGCGCTTGCCCGTCCAGGTATTCGTCGACGTCAGCCTCGCTCCCTGGGTCCGGCGAGCTGATCCCGGCTCCATCGGGCCGGGCGCTGACGTATTCCACGGCATCGTGGGCGTGCTTGGCACCGGCGCCCTTGGGTGGCGCCATGGTGACGACGCATCCGAGGACCCGCGCGTTGGCCGACTCCAGGGCGCCGATCGCGGACGCGACATGCGCGAGCCTCGTTTTGCCGTAGCGGACGACGACGATGGCGCCGTCCGATTGGCTGGCGGCCACGGCGGCGTCGGTCACCGGAAGCAGCGGGGGCGAGTCGACGATGACGATATCGAATCTCCTGCGTAGCTCGTCCAGCAGGCCGGTCATGGCCCTCGAGCCCAGGAGCTCGGCAGGGTTCGGGGGGACGAACCCGCTGGCGAGGACCGACATGCCCTTCGTGCGGGAGGGCTGCACGGCGTCATCGAACGCGGCATGAGCGGCGAGCACCTCGGCGAGCCCCGGCGCCCGCTTCATATCGAGGTAGTCCGCGATCCGGGGCCGGCGAAGGTCTCCGTCGACGAGAAGAGTCTTCTTGCCGGCCTCCGCATAGATCACGGCAAGGTTCGCGGCCGTGGTAGATCTTCCTTCGCCGTACTCCGCGGAGGTGACGACGACGATGCTGCCGCGTCCGGTCGCGTCTGGGAACTGTAGGTTGGTCCGCAGCTTCCGGAATGCCTCGGTCCGGGCCGATTTCGTGGTGGCATCGATCAGGACGGACCCCCTCCGCACGGCGGAGTCCTTCATGATCCATCCGAGGACCGTCGTTCCGGCGGCCACGGAGAGCGTGGCCGCCGACCGCGCCGTCGCATGGAGTGTCTCGCGGAGAATCGCCGCGCCCGCGCCGATCACCAAACCGGCAAGGATACCTAGGCCCAGGTCCAAGGTCTTGTGAGGTGCGATCGGCGCCGGCAGCACGGTCGGCCCCGACGTGACCTCGAGACTGACGGTGGGGTCGATGTTTTTGATCATCTTGACGAACTGCGTCGAGACGGAGTTCGTCACCGCTGAGACGTCGGCACGCGAGGTGCCCTCCACGGTCGCCGTGAGCAGGACCGTGTTCAACGGCGACTCGCCCGAGATCGACGCCGCGATCTGTTGGGGCGATTGATCGATCCGCGTATCGGCGGCGATCAGCCTGGCGAGACGATCGCTCGACACCAGGCGGACGTAGGTGGCGACGCGTTGTTGCGCATACTGGTCGCTCTGCAGCGGGCTCACGCCGGTCTCCGGAGTCGTGTTCACGAAGAACGTCACGGAGCCGGCATACGTGGACGGCGTCAGCGCGATGATCCCGATCGCGGCGCCGGCGCCGATCATCACGGCGATCGCGACCATCCACCATCCCCGGGCGATGGCCTTCAAATACTCGCTGATGCTCATGCCGTGCCCCTCCTCGGTCGATGGCACGATCAAGGTCACGGTCGCGTGGCGGATCGGCGCTGACAACGCATTTTACCGTTGCGACCCGTCGACGCCCGGGTCCTTCGGCACCCCTTGTGGGCCACGATCTAGACCCGATCCGCGCGCCAGGGAGCGACAGACCGCCGAATGAATCCCCAGCTGAACCGGACATCGGACCGGATCCACGGGACCGTCGCGTAGGCGAGCGCGAAACAGGCGCTCGCGATCCCCACGCCGACCAGGAGCTGCGCGGCCGGCGCGATCGGCAACATGCTGGCAGCCCAGCCACCGATCCCGCACGGGACACCGACGCAGGCGATGATCTGCGTGGCGTTGCGCAACAGCCGCGCGGAGTCGATTCCGGTCGCCGTCGCCACGTGGACCATGGCGATGAGCCAGGCAGCGAGGGCCGCGACGGTGCAACCGATCGCTACGCCGACCGCACCCCAGGGAACACCGCAGATGATCAATACGACGGTGATGAGCCCCGTCACAAGGCGCTGCCGGAACAACGGCCCAGAGGCGCCCCGGGCGAGGTAGGCCCAGTAGGCGATTTGGGCGACCGCGCGGAAAATGCCGCCGATAGCAAGTATCGCGACCAACGGCGTGGCCGCGAGCCATCGCTCGCCGAAGAGCACCCGAACGATGGGCTCGGCGAGGCCCGCGATGAGCGCGAACGCGCTGGCGGTGACATAGCAGGAGACGACCTGTGCCTTCGAGAGGTAGTGCATGAATCTCGCGTCGTCCTGTTGAATCCGGGACAGGATGGGCAACGCCACGCGGGTCAACGGGGCGTTGATCTTGTTGAGCGGCGCCAGCATGAGCTGGTAGGCACGGCTGTACAGGCCCAACGGGTCCGCGCCCCACACGGCCCCGATCACGATGTTGTCGACGTTCTTGGTCGCGTAGGAGATCGATTGCGTACCGAGCACCCCCGTCCCGAACCGCAAGAAACGTTTGATGCTGGCGCCACGAACGGGTAGCCCCGGCCACCACCTCGTGGCCATGAAGCATCCGATGACCGTGATCGCCGCAAAGGCGATCTGCTGCGCGACAATGGCCCAGAACCCAGCGCCGAGAAGGGCAAAGACTATCGCCATCGCCACCGAAATCGCCTGCGACAGAATTCCGACGATGCCCAGCGCCTTGAAACGGAACTCCCTGGCTAGCCGCGCGGCCTGCTGTACGCTCAACCCACTGAGCAGGAATACGCCTGACAATACCGGGACGATCGGCGTAAGGCGTGGCTCGTGGTAGCCGAGGACGATGAGCGGTGTCGATGCTGCCATGATAATGCCACATGTCAGACCCAAGGCGGTGTTCGCCCAGAATAGATTGGTCTGTTCCGCCTCACTGATGGTCGGCGCTTGTATAGCGGCCATCGAAAGCCCGAAATCCTGAACGATCGATGCGATCCCTATGACGGCTGTCACCATCCCGACGAGACCGAAATCGGTGGGGGTGAGCAGGCGTGCGAGCGCGACCACGGAAACGAATTGCACCAGTGTCTGGCCAATTTGTACCGCGAACGTTACGCCGGCGCCCTGCGCGGCGACATCACCGAGTTTCATGGTGTCTCCGAACCGGCCCATCGCTAGGGGAGGCCGTATGCGGCGTCAGCAGAACTGGCGATGGTTCGGCCCCGCTGTTTTCGTGAGTATTCGACGTATCGGTATCCCAACGCGCCGAGAGCGATTCCCGCGCCGCGGATCGCCAGCCGCGCGCCGCGTGCCTGAAGTCGGAGGTCTCCCGTCACGAACCCGAACGCAGACTGTGCGATGCCGATGACGATCCGCGCGGCCCCGCTCACGGCGTACGTGGCGCGGATCCGCATCCGGCCGAACCCCGGTGCGGCCATCGATGCCTCGATCCGTGGCGTGACGTTTCCCAGGCGGAATGCCTTCTGCAGCACCCACTTCCGTGTCAATCGCTCTACAGGCACGTGATCGATCACGACCGCTTCGTCGCACCACAGGATGGTGCCGCCACTGCGCACGAGTTGCTTGGTGAACAGGGTGTCCGATCCTCCGGTGAGTCCGAATCGGTCGTCGAAGGTGATGCCGAGCGGGCGGATCTGCGCCATGTCCAACATCAGGTTGTTGGTTGCCGCCCACCCGATAGCGCTCCCTGTCGGGAGTCGGCGTCTGGCGAAGAACCGGCCTGCTTCGATCCAAGGATCGGGCGGGTTCGCGAACTCGGACACGACCGGGCCCGCGATCGCAGCCGGCTCCCGTTCCTGAAAGAGCCGAATCAGCTGATCCAGCCAGCCGCTCGTCGGTTCTTCGTCATCGTCGATGAAGACAAGAAGGCGGGCGTCGGCGGATTCTTCCAGGGCGCGATTGCGAGCGGCTGCGATGCCGGGACGGGACTCCTGCACGTATCTCAGTGCGCCTGAGCGTGCGCCGTCGGCTAATGCCGAAACTATCGGTCCTGCTTCGCCGAATGGGTTATTGTCGACGACGAGAACCGACGCGGCGGGGTAGTCCTGGCAAGCGTCCAGTAATGCGTCCACGGTATGCGGTAGGCTGTCGTTTCGATGGTAGGTGAGAACCGCGATCACCACCGGCAATCGGACCTCGTTGTGAAAGTCCACGATATGCTGTAACATTACATACCTCCGCGTCATAGCTTCACCATGGTGTCATTTCAGATACGTCACGTTCGTGCTCCTCGCCAGAGGTCGGTGGTTTCGCGTGTCGGAGCAATCGAGCAGCAGCCCGAGAATCGTAGTAGCGATGGCCACCTTTCGTCGGCCGGACCTGTTGCCTGCCGCGATCGAGGCGCTCTGCGACCAAGCTGCGCACATCGATCCGCGCGCCACGGTCCTCGTCATCGACAACGATCCCGATGCGGGCGCGGCGTCGGAGGTCGCTCGTTGGGCCGGGTGTGGCGTCCGGTACGTCCACGAGCCCGAGCCCGGTATCTCCGCCGCGCGGAACAGAGCGCTGGCTGAATCCGGCGACGCCGACGCATTGGTGTTCATCGATGACGACGAGCTTCCGGTCGGTGAGTGGCCGGGGAGCCTGGTCAAGTGCTGGTCGGCATGGGATTGCGCCGCCGTGGC
>JAFIHI010000044.1 GCA_017848755.1 Nakamurella sp.
CGTGCTCCAGGGCCAGTGCGCTGGCCAGCGAGAGCCGCATCTTCATGCCGCCCGAAAGCCGGCGTGGAAAGGACTTCTCAAACCCGTTGAGCCCGACGAGTTCGAGCGCTCGGGAAATCCGGTCGGCACGCTCCTGCCGCGGCACGTTCTCCAACTCGAGGAGGAGGCCCGCGTTTGCCTCGACCCGTCGCCAGGGCAGTAGCGTCGCATCCTGGAACACGAAGGCGCGTCGGGCGTTTCCATTGATCTTGACCTCACCGGACGATGAGGTGATCAGGCCGGCGATGATGCGCAGAAGCGTCGACTTGCCGCAGCCCGACGGTCCGAGCAACGACACGAATTCGCCGTCCTCGACGGCGAGATCGACCGGGGCGAGCGCGACGGTGCCGTCGTGGTAGGTCTTCGCGATCCCACGCACCTCGATGCGCGGGACGGTGAGCGCGCCGCCCACACCTCGCGCCTGCGACTCGATCGTCGCATTGTCCGCTGAATGAGTCACCTCGAACTCCTCTGCTGGGCCTGGGTCAGGAATGCTCGCGGACGTATGCGTCGTAGTCCGCCTGGTCGTCCGCGAGCACGAGAATGTCGACGCCGCAATCCACGTCGTCGCCTTCGTCCGCGAGCAGCGCGGCGATCACACCGTCGGCCGGCGCCTCGAAGTCGACGTCGATCTTGTCCGTGGAGACGGTGCCGATGACGTCGCCTTCCTTGACTGCATCACCGGGCGCCACATGCCATTCCGTGATCGTGCCGCTCTCCATCGTGACGCCCCATTTGGGCATGGGGTAGACGGTGCTCATATCCGGTGACCTCCTCGTTGGTCGGTGCGCGCTCAGCGGGCGCGTTTCATGAACGCGCGGACGTCGTTGGCAATGCTGGCCTGCGTCGGGAGCACGGTGTTCTCCAGAATCGGCGCGTAGGGAATCGGCGCGTTCTGCGCCCCGATCCGGAGCACCGGCGCTGTGAGGTCGCCGAAGCACTCACTCGCCGCCCATGCGGCGATCTCCGCGCCGAACCCGCCGCGAACCGGCGCCTCGTGCGCAATCACCAGCCGACCGGTTTTCTTGATCGACGCCGCCAGGCCCGCGCGATCGAACGGCACCAATGTGCGCGGATCCCACACCTCCGCGGAGATGCCCTCCTCCGCGAGTTCCTCCGCGGCAGCCAGCGCGTGGTGCAGCGTCCGCAGATAGGACACGATCGTGACGTCCGTGCCCTCCCGGTGGATGCGGCCGACGCCGAAGCGAATCGGATCCACCGGAACGACATCACCGGCCGGGCCGCCGCGACCCCCGTAGAGCAGCTTGTGCTCGAAGAAGATGACGGGATCCGGGTCCTGGATCGCTGCGCGCAACAGGCCCTTGGCATCCTCCGGCGTCGACGGCGCCAACACCTTGAGCCCCGGCACGCCCGTGAACATCCCCTCCAGACTCTGCGAATGCTGCGCGGCGGTCGATCCGCCGGTGCCGGTCACCATGCGGATGACCAACGGAACGGAGAGCTGCCCGCCCGTCATGTAATGCAGTTTGGCCGCCTGGTTGACGATCTGGTCCATCGCCAGCATGGAGAAGTCGCTGAACATGATCTCGGCGACGGGGCGGGCGCCCATCATCGCGGCGCCGACTGCGAGGCCGACCACGGCTGTCTCGGAGATGGGGGTGTCCCACATCTGATGGTGGCCGTGCTTCTCCCACAACGTCTTGGAGACGCCGAACACGCCGCCGGATTCACCGATGTCCTCACCGATCATGAACACATCGGAGTTGGCGTCCATCTCCTCGGAGATGGCCTGCCGAATCGCATCGGCATAGGTGAACGTGGTCATCGCAGCGCCGCCCCTTCGTAGCTGTCGACGTAAACGTCCTCGGTGGACTCCGACGGATCCGGGTGCGGCTGCTCGCCGGCCCACTCGGCCGCCGCGTCCAGCTGCTGTTCGACGGCATCGCGGATCGCTTGGATCGCATCGGCATCGGCACCGAACTCACCCGTCAGCCGGGCCTCGTAGAGGTCGAGCGGGTCGCGCTTCATCCAGAAGTCGACCTCCTCCTGCGGGCGATAGCGGGCCATGTCGCCCTCGAAATGGCCACGGTGCCGGTAGGTCTTCGCCTCGATCAGGGTCGGGCCCTCGCCGGCGCGGGCCCGGGCCGTCGCCTCGGCCGCCACCGCGATCACGGCTTCGACGTCATTGCCGTCGACGATCACGCCCTTCATGGCGTACGCAGCCGCGCGGTCGGCCACGTCCTTGATCGACTGGTGCTTGTCCTGCCGGGTGAACTCGCCGTACAGGTTGTTCTCGCAGACGTAGAGAATCGGCAGCTTCCACAGCGACGCGATGTTCAGGCTCTCGTGGAACGTGCCCTCGTTGGTCGCGCCATCGCCGAAGAACGACACGGCCACGCCGCCCGTCCTGCCGCGCAGCATCTGCAGTGCCGCGCCGGTGGCCAGCGGGATCCCGCCACCGACGATCCCGTTCGCGCCGAGGAAGCCGCGATCGGCGTCCATCATGTGCAATGAGCCGCCCTTGCCGCGGTTGTAGCCGGTCTCGCGGGCGTACAACTCCGCGTACATGCGCTTCGGATCCGCGCCGCGCGCGATCATGTGCCCGTGGCCGCGGTGGGTCGAGGTCAAGGCGTCGCCATCGCGCAGCTGATCACAGATTCCGACCGCGACCGCTTCCTGCCCGATGTAGGGGTGCAGGAACCCGGGAATCAGTCCCTTGGCTCGCAGTCGTGATGCCTTTTCCTCAAAACGCCGGATCAACAGCATCTGCCGAAACAATTCAAGTCGCTCATCGAGCGTCTTGGTGACGGTCGCAGTCAAAGTCCCCCGGCCTCCTTTCTCATCGGTGATTTCGATCGGGCCAATTCACGTGCACGTAGCGCGGGTGGGGTCACCCGATGGAGTAGCCGCCGTCGACCATGACGGCCGCGCCGACCATGAACGAGGCGTCGTCGGAGAGCAGGAAGGCGACCGTGCCTGCGATCTCGGCGGGCTCCGCGTAGCGGCCGATGGGGTGCCGCTCCTTGAAGTGATCGACGCCCACCCGCTGCGCTTCGATCTGTTTCATCATCGGCGTCATCGTGCCGCCCGGGCAGATACAGTTGACGCGAATGCCACGCGCCGCGTACTCCACGGCGATGGACCGCGAGTACTGCAGTACGGCGCCCTTGGCCGCGGCGTAGGCGGCCAGGCGGGGCGCCGAGCCGACCGCGGCGGTCGAGCCGAAGGTGACGATGCGGCCGCTGTGGGCCGCGAGCATCGCCGGGATGACGTACTTCGTGGTGAGGAACGTGCCGAGCGCACTCACCTCGATCACCGTGCGGAACTCCTCTGCGGTGAGATCGTGCGTGTCCTTCGAGATCTGGATGCCGGCAGCGGGGACGAGCGCATCGATCCCGCCGGTTCGCGCGACTGCTGCATCGAACGCCGCGGTCACACTGGCCTCGTCCGTCACGTCGCACGCGCCCGCATACGCCAGTCGCGTGTCGGCCGGGCTCACGACGTCGACGCCCATGACGATGGCGCCCTCATCGTGTAGCCGATCGACGATGGCCGAGCCGATGCCGCCAGCAGCGCCCGTGATCATGACCCGCAGCCCGCTCAATCCACGTACCACGCGCCAGACCTCACTCTCGATACGTCTGCTCGTCATACATGTTACGTGATGACGATGTACGGCGACAGTAGCACCGCCGAAAAGCGGAGACAAGAGGAGAACCGAAGCGTCCGCAGGTGCCTCGCGAAGGGCACGCTACAAGCGGGACGCGCGCGTCATCGCCGTCGAACGCGGATGCGGCGCGGGGAACCGCCGACGTCAGCTCGACACGTCGGTCGGCGCACCGACACCGAGATGGTTCTTGGCCGTCCGGAAACTGCTGACCCAACTCCACATCTTCTGCACGTGATCGCTGGCCCGACGACGCGCGGTCCGTTCGTCGCCGGCGAGCACCGCGCTCAGGATGCCGGCGTGGTCGGCCACGGACCGCTCCGGCTGGCCGGCCCGGGCGAACAAGATGTGCCGGGATTCGACCAGCAGCGAGTTGAGATCGCGCAGCAGCCGCGGCAGCAGGCTGCCCTGCCCGGCGTCGGCGATCGACTGATGGAACGCGACATCCAGTTCGGTGAGCGCCTGTGGGTTGGCGGTGCCGCGCGCCTCCGCTTCGAACAGATCGCGGCTGAGCATCATCGCAGCTCTCGCATCCTCGGTCGCGTGCTGTGCCGCCTCGGACGCCGCCAGACCGTCGAGCGCCCCGCGTACTCGCAGCAGCTCCGTCAACTGATCACGGTGCATCTCGATGTAAAGCCCGAACGGACCGGCGAACTCGTCCTCCACCCTCGGGCGGACGAACACACCCTTGCCCTGCTGGATGTCGATCAGCCCGGTGGCCGCGAGCCCGGCGAGGGCCTCGCGTACGCTGACCCGGCTGACGCCGAACATCTCGCACAGCTCGCGTTCCGAGGGCAGCAGGCTTCCTGGTTCGTAGCGGCCGTCCGTGATCGCCGCCAGCAGCTGACTCTGCACCTGTTGCGTCGGTCCCAGCCGGGAAACGGCGGCGAACTGGGGCTTTGACGTCCGGTCACTCATGGTCGGAAGTGTATCGTCGGACGACGTGCCGTTTTGGCACCATCTGAGACGCATAACGCACTACTGGCATCGTGCTCAACCTCCGTTTCCAGCACAGCGGCACCCAGAACACTCATGCGGCAGCATCCTCCGACGGTTTCGCCCATGGCAGGAGCAACCTCTCCAAGAAGGCGACGATTTCGTACAAGATGAGTCCGAGGATTGCCATGACGATAATGGCTGCAAACAGAATGGGCGCATCGAGGTTCGTTGTCGCCACGAGTTGCAGGTAACCGAGCCCAGCATTGGCGGCGATATACTCACCGACCACCGCGCCGATCACCACCAGCGTTGTCGCGACGCGCAGGCCGGCGAAGATTGCCGGCAGCGAAGCGGGCAATTGGACTTTGACGAAGGTCTGCCACCGGGTTGCCCCCATCGAGCGCACCCATTCCAGCGATACCTTTCGTGTGGCCCGCAGACCCACCATCGTATTCACGAGGACCGGGAAGAATGCGATGACGAACGCAACAAGCACGCGTGGGGTCAGTGTGGTTCCGAACCAGACCACGAAGATCGGCGCGAGGGCGACTTTCGGCACGTTCTGGAATGCAACAATCGGCGGCGACAGCAGCCGATCTGCCCATCGGTAGTAGAACATCAGCGCGCCGCCGGCGAAACCGATGACGGCGGCGAGCAGGAAACCCAGCACGATTTCCACGGTCGTCGCGAGGGTGTGGTGTACGAGCACCCGCCACTCGCGCCACATAGCGTCCGCGACAGCGCCCGGTCCCGGCAGAACATACGGTCGAACGGAGAAGATCAACACCACCAATTCCCATAAGCCTACAAAGAGCACGAGAACAAGGAAGAACGAGACCTTCTCGGACCCCAGAAACCTGCCGATCGTGCGCAGAACCGACGTTCTCGACGCAGCACCGTGAGTAGGCGTCGCTTCGGTAGCGGCGTGAGTTTGCACTTCGCACCTCCGTCATGGCACCGTCACGGTGGGCCCCGTGCACGGGCCCACCGCGCGATGGTCAGCATTGCGGCAAAAACTCGTTCGTGTAGTACTTGTCCAGCGGTAAAGGCTTGCCTGGGTCGGAGAACAACGCCGCCGAGCGCTGCCAGCCTTCTGCCGATGCCCAACCAAGCACATGCCCATCGACCGGCGTATCGGCCGCCACGGTTGCTTCGACCTGCTTTTCGACAATCGGGAGCGCGGGTAGATTCACGCCGACTTTGTCTTTGATCACCTTCGCCGCTGCTACCGGATCCTTTTTCGTCGCCTCGATCCCTTGGGTATACGCGGCCAGGAATTCTCGGATCACCGGTCCCTGACTCTTTGCCATGGCAGTCGAGACGATCACGCCGGTTCCGAGCTGGGCGAAGCCGAATGAACCGAACGACAGGAAGTTGGCAGGCGCGCCGAGCTTCGCATCGATGATCGGCAGTTCGTTATCGGTGAATACATCGACAACATCGATGCTGCCTTCAAGAAATGCGCTTGTTGCTGCCGCGCCGTTGAGGTTCGTGATGGTCACTTTATCCTTCGGGATATGGTTCGCCGCCAAGAACTTGTCGAAGAACAAGGACGCGTCAGCGCCGCTGCGCAGCCCGATCCTCTTCCCCTCGAGATCCGCCGGGGTCTTCAACTGGACTCCGGGCTTCGCGGCGAGGCCCGACGGACTCACGGGCGCGTACGTTGCGACACTGATCAACGGGATACCTTCGTTGATCGGCTTGACAGCGTCGCTGGTCGGAACGATGACGAACGTATTTGTCGAGTTGCCCAGGCTGGAGAACACCACCTGCGAGCCCTTGCCTTCATTGAACGTCACCGAGAGCCCGTGATCCTTGAAGTAGCCGTTCGCATCCGCGACCACCAACGGCGCATAGGCCCCTTTCCATGAGTAGCTGAATTGCACCGTCACCGGCGTCAATGCACCCGCCGGCGCCGAGCTGCCGGACTGGGCCGGAGCCGATGCCGAACCACCGGACGTGGAACCGTTGCTCGGCGAATTGCCGGACGAACTCGCTGCCGGTGCGGCGGACGAGCAGCCCGCCGCAATCACGGCCGCGACCGCGGTGACGACGAGCAGAAGCCTTCTGCGTGCAGTCATTTCCCTCTCCTTTTCACCATCAACGGGGGGTGCAGACTAGTACCCCTGCGGCCCGAACACCTGGATTCCGAACCGGGACTCCATGTGGCGACCGAATGCGTACTTCAGCTCGGGACCATCGAGCGGTATTGCCAACGGCGGCTCGAGCCCGACGCCGCGAGGCGGCGGCGGGACATGCGCAACGATGAACGCATGTCCCGTCCTCGACCGGGCGAGCGCCACGCTGAGTTCGTCGGCCGACTCCACGGATACCGCGGCTGCAATCCCGGCGTCGCGAGCAATCGCCGCGTAATCCGTGCGCCCCGCGTTGACCAGTGGCGCACCGTGGAGGCAGCCATAGGAGCTGTTGTCCAGCACGATGTGGGCGAAGTTCGGCGGCGCGGCCGCCGCCTCGGTCAGTATCCCGCCGAGGTTCATGGCCAACGCTCCGTCACTGTCGAGTGCCCAGACCCGCGCGTGCGCCAGACGCAGTGCGATGCCGAGCGCGACAGACGAGGCGAATCCCATCGCGGCATTCACGTAGAAGCTCGAGGTACTGCGGGTCGCGTTCCACCACGAGTCCGCCGTAGTGCCGAGCGAGCACACCACGATCTCATCGGTCCACGCGCGGCGGATCGTGTCGAAGTAGCTATCGGTCGTCAGCACCGGATGCCCTTAGCTCGCCACGGCTGTGGGTGATCGCACGATCAGGGCCTTCGTCAGCCAGACGATCCCCGGCCGCTTCTGCAACCGCGACGCGTTCGCCAAGTCGCCGATGCCCGCCAATGACTCGGGCGAATCGAGATCCAGGGAGGGGAGTCCCAACAGATCTGCCATCGGCCTGGCCGTGCGGCCCTGGACCTCTTGGAACACTTGGTGGTCGTCCATCGTGCCGCGCTTGCTGACCACGAGGACCATCGGGATTTGATACCGGCGCGTCAGGGTTGCGATCTCACTCGCGCAGGCGAGGAAGCCCGTGGCACCCAGGACCCCCAGGCCGAGGCTGCCGGTGAAGAAGCAGCCTGCGCACAGCCCGATGATCTCGGGCTCGCGCGCCACGCGAATCGCCCGGAATCCGGGCGCCCGATCCAAGACGGTGCACAGCGGCGAGGTCCAGTCGTCGGGAAGCATGGCCGCGAACCCGATGCGAGCGGCCGCAAGCTCATCGGCGATCCGCTCGAAGAGGCCCAGATCGGCGCGCGGATACTCAGGCATGACTCGCTCCACCCGCTGGCGCAGCCGACTTTTCGTCATGCAGCACGCCGAGGGTTTCGAACAGTTCTTCGATGTCCTTGACGATGGCCAAGTACGCAGCAGATCGGGCGGTGCCGCTGGTGCGCGGTCTGGGTAGGTCGATCGCATATTCCTTGACGATCCGCGACGGCCGCGGCGACATCACCAACACGCGATCCGCCAGCAGCACGGCTTCGTCGATGCCATGCGTCACGAACAACACCGTGTTCCTGATGCCCGTCCACAGGTCCTGCAGGTCGAATTGCATCTGCCGGCGGGTCAATGCGTCGAGAGCACCGAACGGCTCGTCCATCAAGAGCAGCCGCGGTTCGTAGGCCAGTGCCTGGCAAATTGCGACTCGCTGCTTCATTCCACCCGAGAGTTGCGATGGTCGCGCATGGAGGAAATCTCCCAAACCAACCTGCCCGAGCAGGTCGGAGGCCCGCTCGATCACATCGCGTTTCTTGAGCCCCTTGATCTCGGCCGGCAGCAACACGTTCTGGATGATCGTCCGCCACTCCAGCAGCGGGTCCTCCTGGAAGACCATGCCGATGTCCCGACTCGGCTTCGTCACGGCCAGCTGATCGATCGATACCGACCCAGCGGAGGGCCTGAGCAGCCCGGCGACAATCCGGAGCAGTGTGCTCTTGCCGCAGCCCGACGGGCCAAGAATGGCAACGAATTCGCCGCCGTCGATCGCACCGTTGACTTCGTCGAACACGATCACGGGGCCGGACGACGTCGTGAACGTGTGGCGCAGTTGCGTGATTGCGATTGCCGCGCCCGAAGAGGTGCTACCCACCGTGGAAGTCATGAGCGTCGCCTCTACTCAAGCCTTGGTATGATATGTGATCATGTACCATCCGACTCTACTCGTCAAGACGTCAGATCAGGTGCGCACGACAACCTGCCCGTTCCCAGGTGCCTGAACACACCTGTTACTACAAGATGACGGTCGTCCCACCAGTAGCTTTTCCGCGGATTTCGGCAGCTAGCATCTGGGCATGAATCCCCCACCGGCCCCGGCCCTGCTGCTCACCTCCGCCCGGCTGGCCGACGGCCGGGTGGTGGATGTCGTCATCGGCGGCGGCGTCATCACCGCCGTCCGCGCGGCAGACGCGAGTTCTGCGGCCCGCCGGTCCGATGGCGCCACGCCGGTTCCGGCCGCCCTGGACCTGGCCGGAATGATGCTGCTCCCGGCCCCGGCCGAGCCGCATGCACACCTGGACAAGGCACTCGTGGCGAACCGGGTGCCCAATCCGGCGGAGGACCTGGCCGGCGCGATCGACGCGATCATTCGGGCGTACGCGACCATGACGTACGACGACCTGACGACGCGCAGCCTGAATGCGATCGCCATCGCCGTCGCCCGGGGGTTCACGGCGATCCGCACCCACCTCGACTGCCGGATCGGCATCGGCAGCCGTTCGGTGCGACGCCTCGCGGAGATCAAACACGAGGTGCGCGATCTCGTCGACATCCAGATCGTCGCATTGGCCGGACATCTCACCGATGCCGACGGGACCGACAACCGGGTGCTGCTGCTCGAGTCCCTGGCAGCAGGAGCAGATCTGGTCGGCGGCACTCCGTCGCTGGAATCGGATCCGACCGCGGCCGTGGCCGAACTCGTCGCGATCGCCGCGGAGCACGGGGTCGGCATCGACCTCCATGTGGACGAGACGATCGACCGCACCGCGACGGCGCTGCGGACCCTCGCCGAACGGGTCACCGCCACCGGTTTCCCGTACCCGGTGACGGCATCGCATTGCGTGAGCCTGGGCATGCAGGAGCCCGACGAGCAGCGGCGCACGGCCGAAGCCGTCGCCGCCGCCGGGATCAGCGTGGTGACATTGCCACAGACGAATCTGTACCTGCAGTCACGCGAGGTGCAGTCGGCGAAGCCCCGCGGGCTCACGGCCATCGGTGCGCTCCGGGCCGCCGGAGTCACCGTCGCAGGCGGCAGTGACAACTGGCGAGACCCGTTCAACCCGATGGGGCGCATCGATCCGATGGAGACCGCGTCGCTGCTGGTCACCGCTGGCCACCTGTTGGTGAGCGACGCCTATGACGCGGTCTCGGCCGGCTCCCGCGCGGCGCTCGGCCTACCCGCGGTGCGCGTGGCGCCCGGCTACCCCGCGGACCTGCTCGCAATCCGCGGAAGCTCCCTCGCCGACGCCATCGCCGATGCCTCGGAGCGGCGAATCGTCATCCGCGCCGGACGGGTGGTGGCCGAGACGCGGGTGACCCGCGACGTGGACCCGCGTGATCATGTGGCGCTCAGGCGGGCCACTGCATCAGCTCGATGAGCAGGCCCCAGGGCGCCCGGACGAACGCGTTGGTCAGACCCGGGGTGGGGCCTTCGGTGAAAGTGACCGGCTCACCAAGGATCTCGACGCCGGGCACGGACCGCAGCACGTCCAGGGCGGCCGACACGTCGCCGACACCGACAGCGACATGGGCCGCGCCGACCGCGTCCGGCTCCGGACCCCGGGCGTCACCCGCCGGCCACCACTGCAGCAGTTCCAACTCGTGCTCGCCCCAGGCGAGCATGGCCAGCGCGAACCCGCTCCCGGACGCCGCGCCCAGACGCCGGGGCGCGGCGCCCGTCGGGTCGACGAACCGGTCCATCCGGAACACGACCCGCGCACCGAACACCTCGGTGAAGAACGTCACGGCCTGGTCGAGGTCGGGCACCACGAGCCCGACGTGGTCCAGTTTTGCCGCCCCGACCGCCGCCGAGCCCCTGGTAGGTGCCGACTTACCGGTCATCGTCGGCGAGTCCTAGTGCCTGCGCGGTGAGCAGATCCGGCGCCGCCAAGCGACCGCGCAGGTCGTCAAGGAAGCGGCCGGCATCGGCCCCGTCGACGAGTTGATGGTCGTAGGTCAAACACAAAAACGCCAGGTCGGCCGGCACGATGACCTCACCCTCGGGGGTCTGCTTCACGGCGGGCCGTCGCACGGCACGGCCGACGGCCAGGATGCCGACCTCCGGATGATTGAGGATCGGGGTATCCAGCATGGACCCCCGCGAACCGGTGTTGGTGACGGTGAACGTGCCGCCCTCGATGTCCGTCGGCTTGAGCCGCCGTGCCCGGGCCCGCGCGGCGAGGTCCGCGATACCGGCTGCCAGACCGGGAATATCGAGCGCGTCGGCATTCTTGACGTTCGGCACCAGGAGCCCGTCCGAGGTGTCCACCGCCACGCCCAGGTTCACGAACGGGAAGTGCATGATCGTCTTGGCCGCGACGTCGATGACGCTGTTCAGCTTCGGATGGTCGGCCAGCGTCTGTACGGCGGCGGCCGCGACCACGACGAACGGCGACAGCGACACGCCGTGGCGCTGCTTGAACCCCTCGCCGTACTCGCGCCGCGCCGCCATGACGCCGGACAGGTCCGCCTCGACCATGGCGGTGAGCTGAGCGGTGGCCTGCAGGCTGTCGCGCATCCGCTGCGCGATGATGCCGCGAATCCGCGACATCGTCGCGACGTCGCCTGGTGCTGCTTCGATGTCGGTCACGGTGAATCGTCCTTGTCGGTTCGACGCGATCAGTCGTAGAGCGTGGTCGTCACGGGTACGTCCTCGCCGTGCAGCCCCGCCCGCTCGATGATCGCGGCCGCCCGTTCGCGCGCCTCGGCGCGCAGCGCTGGCTCATCGATCGTCGCGATGACGCCGTTCGCGTACACGGGCCGCCCGGCCACCCAGGTCTGGTCGATGCTGGCCGTGCTCGCGGACCAGACCAGGGCCTGCACCGGCCGGTCGTACGGCGTCCACTCGTGGTGCCGGGTGTCGAACAGAACGAAGTCCGCCTGCTTGCCGACCTCCAGTGAGCCGATCTGATCCGCCCAGCCGAGCATCCGGGCGCCGTCGATCGTCGCCATGCGCAGCGCCTTGTGCGCACCGACCAGCGTCGGGTCGCGGCGAGAGTCCTTGAACAGACCGGCGACCAGATGCATCTGCCGGTGCAGGTTCAGGTTTCCGGCGGCGGAGACCCCGTCCGTCCCGAGGCCGACCTTCACCCCCTGCTCCAGCATCTCCGGGTACTTGCCGATGCTGGTGGCCCCCTTGGCGAGCTTCAGCGATGTGGAGGGGCAGAACGCCACGGACGTGCCATGGTGCGCCAGCATGCCGACCTCGTCATCGGTGAGGGCAACGGCGTGCGCGAGCACCAGATTCGATCCGAGGCCGCCGGCGCGCTCGATGCGCGTGACCGGCCACATCCCGTACTTGGCCTCGGCCACCTTCGATTCCTCCAGGCTGGAGGCGATGTGATAGGTGGTGCCGACGCCGAGTCGTTCGGCGAGATCCCGTGCGCCGACGTGCAACTCGAGGCTGCACGGCTCCTTGCCCTCGATGTTGACCCAGCACCGCACCCGCCCGTCGGCGTAGCCGTTCCACGTGCGCACCGCGTCCTCAAGGACGTCCAGCGCGACCGTATGGTCGGGGAAGAAGTGGTGGTCCATCATCTCGTCGGACCAGCCGAGCGGAGCCGTCGCGGGCCGGACATCGGCGGCGTGGCGGGCGACGACGCCACGGATACCGATCTGCTCCACCGCACGCGCGGTGAGTCCGGCATCGTTCTGCGCACCCATGTCCAAGAAGCACGTCGTGCCGCTGCGCAGCATCTCGGCCGCCCCGGTGAGCACGCTGATGCCCTCGTCCTCGTCGTTGACGTGGGCGTAGAACGGCTTGGCCCAGTGGAAGACCCATGCCCGGGTGGCCAGGACGTCCGGGAACACCGCGCGGCTGAGCGACTCGGACAGGTGCACGTGCGTATCGATGAAGCCGGGTGTGGCGCCCTTACCGGTGCCGTCCACCACCTCCACGTGCTCACCACCGAGCCGTGATCGAACCTCGTGGGTGGTCCCGATGTCGGCGATCGTGGCGCCATCGACGAGGATGGCTGCGTGCCGAATGACGCGGTCGTCGGCGTCGACCGTCAGCGCGAAGTCCAGGTTCTCGATCAGCTGTTTCATGGACCCTCTTCACAGTCACGGTCGGTGCGGCGGTCGGCTCGATCCTGCGTCGATCACCACAGGTTCGGATTCGAGTCGAAGTTCAGGTGCTTCGTCTCGGTGAACTCGAGGATTCCCTCGATGCCCTGTTGCCGGCCGACGCCGGATCGCTTGAAACCGCCCACCTCCGCCTCGCCGTAGAAATGGTGGTACGTGTTGATCCAGATCGTGCCCGATTCGACCGCCCGGCCCACCCGCCAGGCGCGGTTCAGGTTTGTCGTCCACAGGCCGCAGGCCAAGCCGAACTGGGTGCCGTTCGCGATCGCGACGGCCTCGTCCTCGTCCTCGAAGGTCTGTACCGCCAGCACCGGCCCGAAGATCTCCTCGGTGATCACCCGGGACGTATCCGGCAGATCCGTGACGATGGTCGGTGCGATGAAATGCCCGTTCGCGTACGGTGCGTCGTCCAGGCTGTCGCCGCCCACCAGGATGGTGCCGTCCGCCCGGCCGATCGCGATGTAGTCCATGACGGTCTTCTTCTGTCCGGCCGAGACCAACGGGCCCATCTCGGTGGCCGGATCGAGGCCCTCGCCGACGCGCATGGCACGGACCTTCGCGGCGAGCCGGTCCATGAACTCGTCATGGATGCTGCGCTCGACCACGAGCCGACTTCCGGCCGTGCAGATCTGGCCGGCCGCGGTGAACGCGGCATTCACCGCTCCGGCGAGCGCCTTGTCGAGGTCGGCGTCGGCGAACACGATGTTCGGCGACTTTCCGCCGAGTTCCAACGAGACCTTCTTGAGGCTGTCGGCCGCCGTCCTCATGACGCCTATTCCGGTGGTCGAATCACCGGTGAACGCGATCATGTCGATCCCGTCGCTGCGCACCAGCCGGTCGCCGACCGTACCGCCGGGTCCGACCACGACGGACAGGATCCCCTGAGGCAGGTCGGGGTCCTCGTGCAGCAGGTCGAGCGCCTTCGTGACGATCGCCGGGGTGAGGCTCGCCGGTTTGACCACGACGGCGTTCCCGGCGGCGAGCGCCGGTGCGACGGCTCGGATGGTCAGGTTGAACGGGTAGTTCCACGGCGTGATCGCGGCGACGACGCCGACCGGTTCGCGCAGCACCACCCCGTGCACGCCTTCGTTGAGCGCGATCGCCCTGCCGTAGAGGGCCCGCGCCAAACCCGCGTTGTACTCGACCTGGCCGATGCTGCCGAGGATCTCGCCGCGCGCCTCGCCGACGGTCTTGCCCTGCTCCCGGGTGATCAGTTCGGCGAAGTAGTCGATGGTCTCGCGCAACCGCACGGCCCAACGGTTGAGCACGCGTGCCCGCAGCGCCCCGTTGTTGCGCCAGGACGTCGTGCGCAGCGCCTCGTGAGCGCCATCGACCGCGCGGTCCACGTCGGCGATCGTCGAGACCGCGATCGTGGCGACCAGTTCCCCGGTGGCCGGATCGAAGGATTCCATCGGCGCGGCGGACGCAATCAGCACCGGAGCCGTCGTCGAGTCGATGTGCGGCGCAGTCCAGGCGCTTCGCACGTAGGCGTCAGGTGTCACGATGGTCATCCTCCAACGATCGCGGAAAACGGGGACTGCGGCGGCCGAATCCGGCACGGCCAGTACGTTATCAGGTCTTTATCAACTGGCATGACGTGTGATACCCTGACCGGTAGTTGCCATGGTCTATGGATCGGCGCGCCGTGTCAAGGTCGGCAACGGGGCCGTCACTGCCGTGGCCGACACGCCGACCGCAGGAGCGTCGCGGCTGGCGGAGCATCGACGGGCGCGGCCTGCCGCGCACTAGCAGCGAGGAGGTCGGTACGCCATGCCCTTCGTCCACGTCCATATGTGGGAAGGCCGAACCGTCGAACAGAAGCGTGCGCTCACCAAGGCGATCACCGATGCCATGGTGGAACACGCGGGCGCCAACCCGGACGCTCTGCACGTGGCCATCAGCGAGTATCCCAGGGAGAACTGGGCGCGCGCGGGCGTGCTCGGAATAGACAGGAAAGACGTATGAGCGCCGCCTCCGACACACTGGCCGCCCCCGGCAAACTCGCCGATCTCGATCCGGCGTCCGCCGCGCTCCTGATCATCGATCCGCAGAACGCCTTCATCCACGACAAGGGCACGCTGGGCATCTCCGGCGTGAACGTCGCCCCGGCGCAGGTGGCCGTCGGTCCGATGCGCGCGCTGGCCGAGCGGTTCAAGGCCGCCGGCCTGCCCGTCATCTGGACGAAGCAGGTACACCTGGCCGCCGACGCGGCCCGCGCCAAGAAGGTGCTCGCCTCGCACACGTCCAAGCGCAAGCAGGTCTCGTGCCTGTCCGGATCCTGGGACGCCGAGTTCGTCGACGAGATCGCGGATCTCGCGGACGACCCGACGTTCGTCATCGTCAAGCACCGGTTCGGCGCGTTCTACGAGACCCGGTTGGAGGCGCTGCTGGACATGCTCGGCGTGCAGACCCTGTTCGTCGCCGGCGTGACGGCCAACGCGTGCGTGGAGACGACGCTGCGTGAGGCCTACCTGCGCGACTACGACACGGTCGCGGTGACCGACGCGATCGCCGCAGTCCGCCCCGAATGGATCGACACCGCCCACGCAGTGTGGCAGCAGTACCTGTGCGTGCTCTCTGACAGCGCCGAGGTGCTTCAGTGGCTCGACGCGACCGCGGCGCCGCGCGCCCGCCAACTGCACCATCTGCTGCTCCAGTGCGCCGACCTCGCCGCGAGCGAGAAGTTCTACCTGGGCCTGCTCGGCATGACGGTCCGCAAGCGCGAGGAGTTCCGCGACGGGCGTCCGTTCGTCTCCACGCACCAGGGCCTCGGTCTGGTGCAGGCCGAGCCGGGTACCGCGAAGGGTGGCGCGATGCAGCACCTGTGCTTCAGCGCCGCCGGAGTCGACAAGATCGCAGGCGCGGCCGCCGCAGCGGGCCACCGCATCGTGCGCGGTCCCGGGCCTGGCCCGTACGGCCACACCGTCTACATCGAAGACCCGGACGGTCACGAGATCGAGCTCGTCGAACCGGCCTGACCCCGGGACCCGAACGCCCATCGGCGCCGACTCCCGCATCACCGCCGGCGCGGCTACGCCGTCATACCCGATGGCTGTCGGCCGGCGTCACCGAAGCGAACACGACCTGCCAACCACCAGGAAAGGCCGCGATGAAGATCACGAGCATCGTCGTCCACATGGTGCGGATGCCGCCGCGCCGCGAGCACAACTGGGCATCGAAGATGTCCATCCCGATCGGCCACCACGCGATCATCGAGATCAGCACCGACGAAGGTCTGACCGGCTGGGGCGAGGCACCCGCCGGACCGACCTGGGGCGGCTCGCACGGCAAGTACTTCGGCGAATCGCCGGAGACGGTGCAGGCCGTCATCGACACCTATTTCACCCCGGTGCTCATCGGGATGGACCCGACGCAGATCGGCGTCGTCCACGCCGCGATGGACAAGGCGACCAAGGGGAACCCGTACGCGAAGGCCGCGATCGATATCGCCTGCTACGACCTTGCCGGCAAGGCACTCGACGTGCCCGTGAGCACGCTCCTCGGCGGAGCGCACCGCGACTCGATCGCCGTGGCGCATTCCCTGGGCATCATGGATCTGGACAAGTGCTACGTCGAGGCCGAACAGGCCGTGGCGGAGGGGGCCCGGACCATCAAGTGCAAGACGGGGCTGGACCCGGAACGGGACGTGACGCTCGTGCGCGAGCTGCGGCACCGGTTGGGCGATGAGATCGACATCCGGGTCGACGGGAACGAGGGCTACCGCAGCGTCTCCGAGGCCGTCGAGGTGACCCGTCGGCAGGAGGAGTACCGCCTCCTGCTGTGTGAGGAGCCGGTGGTCGGCGCCGTGGGGCTGAGCCGGGTGGCGCAGAAGATCTCCAGTCCGGTGATGGCCGATGAGTCGGCGGGGAACGTGCATGACGTCATCGAGCTCGACCGGCTGGGCGCGGCCGAATGCATTTCCCTGGACGTCACCAAGCC
>JAFIHI010000045.1 GCA_017848755.1 Nakamurella sp.
ACGCCGGCCTCCTTGCGCTGGGCTGCCGTAATCGGTGCCGGAGCGCCGGTGAGCGGGTCGTAGCCGCCGCCCGACTTGGGGAAGGCGATCACCTCACGGATCGATTCGGCACCGGCGAGCAGCATCACGATACGGTCCCAGCCGAACGCGATCCCGCCGTGCGGCGGCGGGCCGAAGCTGAACGCATCGAGCAGGAAGCCGAACTTCTCCTGCGCCTCCGCCTCGGATAGGCCCATCACCTTGAACGCCCGCTGCTGGACCTCACGGTTGTGGATACGGATCGAGCCGCCGCCGATCTCGTTGCCGTTGCAGACGATGTCGTGCGCATAGGCGAGCGCCGAGCCGGGGTCCATGTCGAAGGTGTCCAGGAACTCCGGCTTGGGCGAGGTGAACGCGTGGTGCACGGCGGTCCACGCGCCGGAACCCACTGCCACATCGTCGGTCTCGGAGGCCAACTCGAACAGGGGCGCGTCCACCACCCACACGAACGACCAGGCGCTCGCGCCGATCAGCCCGCCGCGGCGGCCGATCTCGAGTCGGGCGGCGCCGAGCCGTTCCTGAGAAGCCCTGCGCGGCCCGGCGGCGAAGAAGATCGCATCGCCCGGGCGAGCGCCGGTCGCGGCGGCCAACCCGGCCCGCTCCGTCTCCGAGATGTTCTTGGCGACCGGCCCGGCGAGCGTCCCGTCGTCCGACACCGTCACGTAGGCAAGGCCTTTCGCGCCGCGTTGTTTCGCCCACTCCTGCCAGGCATCGAAGCCGCGCCGCGGCGTGGCGGCCCCGCCGGGCTGCACCACGGCGCCCACATAGGGGGCCTGGAAGACCCGGAACGGAGTCTCGGCGAAGAACGGCGTCATCTCCGTGATCTCGAGATCGAAACGGAGGTCTGGCTTGTCGGATCCGTACCGGTCCATGGCCTCGCGGTAACTGATCCGTGGGATCGGCGTCGGGATCGTGTAGCCGACGAGATTCCATAACGCCGCGAGGACGTCCTCGGCGACGGCGATCACATCGTCCTGCGTGACGAAGGACATCTCGACGTCGAGCTGGGTGAACTCCGGCTGCCGATCCGCGCGGAAGTCCTCGTCCCGGTAGCAGCGCGCGATCTGGTAGTAGCGCTCCATGCCCGCCACCATGAGCAGCTGCTTGAACAACTGCGGCGACTGCGGAAGTGCGTACCACGAACCGGGTTTCAACCGTGCGGGCACCAGGAAGTCCCGTGCGCCCTCCGGCGTGGACCGGGTGAGCGTCGGCGTCTCGATCTCCACGAAGTCGTGCGCATCGAGCACGGCGCGCGCCGCCCGGTTCACCCGCGAGCGCAGGCGGAGCGCGGCGGCCGGCCCGCTGCGTCGCAGGTCCAGGTACCGGTACTTCAGGCGCGCCTCCTCACCCGGTTGGTCGTCGGACTCGATCTGGAACGGCAGCGGCGCCGCCTCCGAGAACACGGTGACATCGGTGACGGTGACCTCGATGGCGCCGGTCGGCAGGTCGGGGTTCTCGTTGCCCTCGGGGCGGATCTCGACCGTGCCGACCACCTGCAGGCAGAACTCGCTGCGCAGCCGATGCGCCCGCGCGGCCATCTCGCCCTCGCGGAATACGATCTGCACCAGCCCGGAGGCATCGCGCAGGTCGACGAAGATCACCCCGCCGTGATCGCGCCGCCGCGCCACCCACCCGGCGAGCGTCACGGTTTCGCCCGCATGCTCGGGGCGCAGGGATCCAGCGGTGTGATCGCGAAGCACGTCGTTCCTTCTTGTTGCTGTGTGTTGTTGCTCTGTGTTGGTGCTCTGTGTTGGTGCTCTGTGACGGGTGGCGTTCTGGCGGGTGGCACAGCGACGAGGCGAGCGGGTCGGTGCGAGCACTGCCGCTCGGCGCGGCGCCCGTCCGATCTTACGTGGCGCATCCGCGCTCGCCTGCGCCAACGTCGGGCCTAGCAGGGTGCGGATCGACGGCGCCACCCGCGGAGCCGGCGCGCGATGATCGCGATCCATCCGGTAATATGGGGCGGTTGTCGTGACCCGAGTCGTTCGCCCTTCCTGATCTGTGCGGCCCTCGGTGCAGTCCAGACAACATGTGCGGTCGCCGACGGCGAGTCCGTATCCGGCGATTGTCAATGATGGGTGCCCTGTGTCTTCCGCTGTGTCTATCCCCGAGTCCCTGCCCGTTTTATCCCTGCCTGTCTCATCTGGGAACCCTTCGTCCCCAGCCGATCCTCCCTCGTCTGGACGGACACGCCCCGCGTCGTCCACCGGGTATGACGATGTTCGCGGCGAGACGCCGAAGGCATCTTCTGGCGACCGCACGGCCTTCTCCGAGCTCGGCCTGCCGACGCCGCTGCTCCGAGCGCTGCGCGGTCTCGGATACCACTCGGCGACGGACATCCAGGCCGCCGCGATCCCCGCGCTGATGTCGGAACGTGACGTGATCGGCGTCGCGCAGACGGGAACCGGAAAGACCGCCGCGTTCGGCCTGCCGCTGCTCGCGTCGATCGACCCGGCGCGCCGCGAGGTGCAGGCGCTCGTGCTCGTGCCGACCCGGGAGCTGGCGGTCCAGGTCGCGGCCGCGCTCGACGGATTCGCCGCGCACCTGCCGGAGGTGGCCACTATCGCCATCTACGGCGGGGCCCCCTTCGGCAAGCAGATTGGGGCGCTGAAGCGGGGCGCCCAGGTGGTGGTCGGCACGCCAGGACGCGTGATCGACCTGATCGAGCGCGGGGCGTTGGCGCTCGGCGCGGTCCGTTTCGCGGTGCTCGACGAGGCCGACGAGATGCTGCGGATGGGGTTCGCGGAAGACGTCGATCGCATCCTCGATGCGACGCCGGCCGACCGGCAGACCGCGCTCTTCTCGGCGACCATGCCCAAGGAGATCCGGCGCGTCGCGGCGCAGCACCTGCGCCGGCCCGTCGACGTGAGCGTTGCGGCGTCGGCGACACCGGTCGCCGGCATCCGGCAGTCGTTCGTCGTGCTGCCCTATCGGGACAAGGCGGTGGCGCTGCAGCGGGTGCTCGCCGTCACCAGCGCGGAAGCCGTCGTGGTGTTCGTGCGCACCCGGTCGGCCTGTGAGGAACTCGGCGCCCTGCTCGTCGGCGCCGGCGTCAATGCCGCCGTGATCAGCGGCGACGTGACCCAGAACGAACGCGAGCGCACCATCGGGCGGCTCCGCGCGGGCCAGATCGACGTGCTCGTCGCCACCGATGTGGCAGCCCGCGGCATGGACGTCGAACGCATCGGCCTGGTGGTGAACTTCGACGCGCCCGGCGATCCGGAGACCTATACGCACCGAGTCGGACGCACCGGGCGGGCCGGCCGGACCGGTGAGGCGCTCACGTTCTTCACGCCGAAAGAGATGTCGCGACTGAAGCTGATCGAACGGGCGACCGGCCGGCGTATGGACGAAGTGGACGTTCCGTCGGCCGCCGAGGTGCACCAGCATCGCGCCATGGTCTCACTCGCCGCCGCGCTCGACCGGCACGCCGCCGGCAACCTGCAGTACTATCGCAACGCCCTCCGCGCAGCTGCGGACCGGACGGGTCTGCCGGTCGAGGAGATCGCCGCCGCACTGCTGGCCACGATGATCGACGACGACGGGTCGACGGCCGCCGACACCGCTGACGTGCGACCGCGGCAGCAGGACCGGCCACGCACGGATCGGTACCGGGCGCCGAAGTACGAGAAGCGCGCGCATCGCACCGAATCCGCCGACCACGCACCTCGCCGGAAGACGGACCGTCCGGCCCAGAATGCGCGCCGCGGGCCAACGCCGAAACGCGGTGCAAAGCCTGCGGACCGGGGCACACCAAGCGGAGCGGGTACGCGCCGTCATAAGCGGTCTGTCGCGTAGTCTGCGCACGGCGGCCGGGCGGTGGCGCGGTCGGCGCGGCGCTGTGATCGCACGAGTGTTTGCCGACGATAATGGGGATCGCGCTCATCTGCTGAGCTGACCCGCCGCCCGTTCCATCTGTCCGGAAGTGACGTGACCACCACCGCCCCCAAACCCGAATGTTCGACACCGTCACCTTCCGAACCCGCCGGTCCGCCGCCGGCGCCTACCCCCACCGCGCCCCGGCGCGAGGGCATCTTCGCGTCGCTGGACAACCGGAACTTCCGCTGGTTCGTGTTCGGCCAGGCTGCGTCCACGTCCGGCCTGTGGACACAGCGGGTGGCGCAGGACTGGCTCGTCCTGCAGCTCACGCACAACGCGTTCGCGGTCGGGGTGGCCACGGCGATGCAGTTCGTGCCGACGCTGATCTTCGGGATGTCGGCCGGGCTGGTCGCCGACCGCTTCGACAAGCGGCATGTGCTGCTGGCGACGGTGTCCACGCTGGGGCTGTGCGCGTCGGTCCTCGGGGTGCTGTGCCTGACGGACACCGTGCGACTGTGGCATGTGCTGGTCATCGCCTTTATCACCGGCACCGCCGCGTGCTTCGACAACCCGACCCGGTCGGCCTTCGTGCACGAGATCGTCGGTCCGGAACGATTGCGCAATGCGGTCAGTGTGAACTCGGCCGTGTTCCAGCTCGGCGCGCTCGCCGGCCCGGCCGTGAGCGCCGGGCTGATCACCGCCGTGGGCACGGGATGGGCGTTCGTCGCCACCGGCG
This sequence comes from Nakamurella sp., assembly GCA_017848755.1. Taxonomy (GTDB): domain Bacteria; phylum Actinomycetota; class Actinomycetes; order Mycobacteriales; family Nakamurellaceae; genus Nakamurella. The sequence goes on from JAFIHI010000045.1 coordinate 4,595, forward strand.
GATGGTATGTGATCGTGCTCGCCGCGTTCGTCCGCATCCGCTCCGCGGAACTGAGCCGATCGGCGCGGCTTGAGCGCGCCCGTGGGCAACTGCGGGGTGCTTTAAGTGAGATCGGCCGCCGGCCGGTGCTGTTCTACCCGATCCTGCTGGCCGGTATCTGCGCGTTCTTCACCACCAACTTCGCCGTCGTTCTCACGGCGTTCGCCAAGGACCTGAAGCTGTCGGCCGGCGGATACGGGTTCCTGACGATCGCATTGGCCGTCGGCTCGCTGATCGGTGCGCTGCTGTCGGCGCGCTGGCCTGGCTCGCGGCTGCGGCACCTGGTGGCCCTGGCGGGCGGGCTCGCGCTCGGGCAGTTGCTCGCGGCGTTCATGCCGGGCATGGTGACGGTCGCGCTCGCGTTCTTGGCGATCGGGGCCGTCGGGATGCCGTTCCTCATCGCCACCAACACATCGATACAGCTCGCATGCACCGACCAGGTACGCGGCCGGGTGCTCGGCGTCTACATGCTGGTCACGCTGGGCACGGCCGCGGTCGGCGGGCCGGTCGTCGGTCTGTTGGCGCAGTGGGGCGGGGCGTCCGCGGCACTCCTCGCGGGCGCGGCCGTGATCGGTATCGCGGCGCTGGCGGTGAGTCGCCAGCTCGCGCGTGTCAGCCGGATCGAGGTTCGCGGAGAGCTCCGGCTCAAGGTCGCCCGCCTGCGGGCGTGGCTCGCCACGACCACCCGGATCACCGGCCAGCGCTGAGGGATGATCACCTGGTCTGTGTCTTTCGTTGCGGAAAACGCAACAAGACCCGCACAACTGGTGATCATCCTGCGGGCTCAGCCGGGGGTGGGGATCACGCCGGCATAGGGATCACCCGGGGGTGCAGGTCCGCGTCGGGGGGCGTCCAGGTGGCGGCGTCGGCCGGGACCTGTTCGCCGGAGCGGATGTCTTTCACCTCGTCGGAGCCCTGCGGGCCGGCCGCGGCGCCTCCGTTTCCGGCTTGGCCGCGAGCTTCGTCATAGGCGTCATGGGCGGCAGCTGACCCATCGGCGGCCGGGAACCAGACGAACGGGATTCCGCGGCGGTCCGCGTACCGGATCTGCTTGCCGAACTTCGATGCGCTGGGCGCCATCTCGCAGGCGATCCCGCGGCGGCGGAGCTGCGTGGCGACCGCCAGCGACCGGGCGCGATCGGCCTCGGATTCGCTGACCCGGGCGACCAGCACGCAGGCCGGGGTGGCGCGGGACGCGCGCACCAATCCCTCACCGATCAACAGCCCCACCAGACGCGAGACCCCGATGGAGATGCCCACGCCCGGGTAGGTCGTCTTCCCGTCGCTGGCGAGCGAGTCGTAGCGGCCGCCGGAGCAAAACGACCCCCACTTCTCGTAGCCGAGAAGCGTTGTCTCGTAAACGGTTCCGGTGTAGTAGTCGAGTCCGCGGGCGATCTTGAGGTCGGCGACGATGGTGCCCGGCGCGACGGCCGACACGGTGCGGACCACCGCGGCGAGCGCCGCCAGACCCTCCTCCAGCATGGGGTGCTCGACGCCGAGCGCCCACACCCGGTCGACGAACGACTCGTCGACTGTGCGGATCCGCGCGAGGTTCAGGCAGGCCTCCGCCTGCGACACGCTCGCGCCGGTCTCGGTCAGGAGCTGAACGACGGAGTCCGGCCCGATCTTGTCGAGCTTGTCGACCACGCGCAGCGTGCCGGTGATGTCGGTGAGCCCGAGGCCGCGGTAGAAGCCCTCGGCGATATTGCGGTTGTTGACGCCGATCACGAAGTCCGGCATGGGCAGGCGTGCGAAGGCGTCGGCGACGACGAGCGGCATCTCCGCCTCGAAGTGGGCCGAGAGCGTGCCGGCGTCGATCACGTCGATGTCCGCCTGGGTGAACTCGCGGTAGCGGCCCTCCTGCGGGCGCTCCCCGCGCCACACCTTCTGGATCTGGTAGCGGCGGAACGGGAAGTTCAGGTGCCCGGCGTGCTCCAGGACGTATCGCGCGAGCGGCACGGTGAGGTCGAAGTGCAGGCCGAGTTTCGGTTCACTGCTTCGGTTCTCGCCCGATAATGTCGCCGCCGTGTCGGCCAGCCGGGCGAGGGTGTAGATCTCTTTGTCGGTGTCCTCGCCCTGCGCCGACAGCCGCTCGATCGGCTCCACGGACCGCGTCTCGATCGAGGAGAACCCGTGCAACTCAAACACCTCACGGATCGTGTCGAGGAAGTGCTGCTCGACGATGCGATCGGCCGGAAGGTATTCGGGGAAGCCGGACAGCGGGGCGATCTTGCTCACGGCTGGCATTCTTTCATGGCGCTGCCTCGGGTCCCGGCCCGTCATACCCAGGCGCCCGAGCAGCTGAACTGAAAACTCACGTCCAGATCGATCCATGATCCATTCCGCCCTGCAAAGATGCACGCGGGCCGCGAATCTGGACGTTGATCTTCGTCTTCTTCGACGGCAACCGACGCGCCGGCGTCGTCCGTGGCAGGGTGTCGGGTATGACGGAGCCGCCGATCGAGCCCGAGGTGTGGATCTCGGACGGCCCCGAGGACCCGGACGGAGGTCCGCCAGCCAGGGGCGCGCCGCGCAGACCGAGCCGGGGCTGGGGCCGCTGGATCGCGCTCGTCGCCGGGTGCGCCGTGCTACTGGGGCTGGTCTCGGTGCAGCACTGCCTCGGCGGCACGAGCGGGCACGGCGCCGAGCCGACCATCGGCGTCTCGGTCACCCCGCCGCCGACAACCTCCCGCTCCGAGACACCGCCAACGGATATGACGAAAACCTCAACCGTGGCGACATCCGGGCATTTTGATGACCATGGCCCGGACTCGGGCGGGGTCACCACGGGCGCGCTGCACGACAGCCCGGCGGTCGTCACCGCTGGGCCTACCACCACCGTGACCCCGCAGACCGCGCCGGTCACCGCGACCGTGTCGCGTTCGCCGCTGCCGGCGGGCCAGAAGTGGGAACTGGTCGGGTACCAGATACGCGGCGCGCTGAGCGGAAGCGGCTCGGCCGTGGTGCGCTACCGGCCGGACACCGGCGAGGTGGTCACAACACCGGTGCCCGCGCTGAATAGCGGCGGCCCGTTCTCCTTCGTGGTCACGCCGCACGCGGCGGTCATCCGGCCGATGGACTACGTGCCCGGCTATGTCGTGCCGGACGGCCAGGCGGCGCAATTCGCCCAGGCTCACCTCGACGTCGGCGGCCTGATCTACCCCGGCCCGGACCCCGGCGATGTGTGGGCGCTGGCCCCGGACGGCAACAGACTGTCGCTCCAACTGGTGGACGCGAGCGGGAAGGCCGTCGGCGCGTCGATGACGGTGCCGAAGTCGCTCGGCATCACGAGCGGCTGGATGTTCACCACCGACGGCGCCGGGTACGTCTTGGCGGCGGCGGTTGGCGGCACCTACGACATCCGCCCGGATGGGGCACACCTAGTGACGCACGGAATAGTGTTGGCGGCGGGGCCGAAGAACTACCTCGTCTACGAATGCAACGACACAGCACAGTGCGGCACTGCGGTCCTGGATCGTGCCACCAGCCACCGCACCCCACTGCCAGGTTTCTCCCCAGCCGCTTCGATGCTCACCAGCCCGGTGCAGGGAGTGACCTCGCCGAACGGCCGGTATGCGGCACTGCTCGACTACGCCTCGGACGGGGCACGATTCGAGCTGGTCAATCTACGCACCGGCGCGGCCACGCTGGTCGGAAGAGGCCCGACCAGCAACGGGGCGGCCTTCGGCAACGCCGCGTCGATCCTCGTCTTCACCCCGGACAGCCGCTATCTGCTGATCGCCGGCGGCAACGGCGTGAGTGCCGTCGACGTGTCGAGCGGCGACGTATCCGGCACCCTCCCCCCCCCGCCCCG
>JAFIHI010000046.1 GCA_017848755.1 Nakamurella sp.
AACATGCACACCGTGCTGCGCGCCTATGCCACGCTCCGCGACGAAGGGCTGGTCGAGCTGCGGCGCGGGCGCGGCGCCGTCATCCGGCCGGACGTCGACGTCCCGGCGCTCGCCCTGCACCGCGCGATCGGGGCCCTCGCCGCCGACGCGCTGCGGCTCGGCTGGACCCCCGAGCAGACGGCGGACGCCGTCCGCCGCGCCATGGCGGACCGCACCTCGGCGGGCCGCGCGTCGCCGGGCACCACCGGTCCGCACGCCATCGAAAAGACTGCAGCACACACTGAATCAGAGGCGAAACGTTGATGACGACTTTCCTGCGCAGGCTCCTCGGCGGGACGATCGCACTCGCGGCGCCCGTGTTGGTGCTGATCATGTACCTCGCGCTGCGCGCGCACCTGCCCGATCCACTGCCGGTGCACTGGGACGTGCACGGCGAGGTCAACAACACGGCGAGCATCGGTGGGTTCTTCACGACCACGCTGGTGATCTCGGCCGCGTTGGCGCTCGCCGCGCTCGGCGCGATCTACCTCGCGCACACCCCGGTCGCCGGGCGCATGCTCGCCGCGATGCTCGTCTTCGGCACGTGGATGGCCGCCGGGACGTGGGTGGCCACCATCGCGGTGTCCGCGGGCGCGCCGCGCGCGCAGGACGTGTCGATGCCCTGGTACGCGATCGCGCCGGTCGTGGCGGTGCCGATCCTGCTCGGGATCGGGGCGTGGGGGATCCTGCCCGGGCAGTGGCAGAACTCGGGCGTGCCCGCGGCGGCGCCATCCGGCCTGGTGTTCGCGCCCGGCGAGGCGGTGGTGTGGATCGACCACGCCCACGCGACCTGGGCCCGGTGGGCAGCCGTCGTCGCCGCACTGGTCGCCGTCGCGCTGTGGTGGGTCGCGCCGCCGGTGGTGATCCCGGTCGGCGTCGTCGCGGTGGCCATCGCGATGACGTCCGAGCTCGCCGTGCGCATCGACATTCGAGGTGTCCACACTCTGTGGGGGCCGTTCGGCTGGCCGCGGCCGCGCATTCCGCTGGACATCATCACGTCGGTGCGCACGGAGCACATCAACCCGATGCAATGGGGCGGCTGGGGGTATCGCGTCTCGCCGCGCGGCGTGGCAGCGGTGATCCGCAGCGGCCCCGGCCTGGTGATATCCCGCACAGGCCGGCCGGACTACGCGGTGACGGTGCCGCACGCGGCCGAAGGGGTCGACGTGCTGAACGCCCTGCTCGCCCGCGAGCGCGCCGCCCGGCCGGAGTGAGTCGCGTGGCGCGCTGCGGCGGCATCCGACTCGTCGTCCATGACGGGGACGTGGTGGCAGACCTCAAGGCGAACCGGCCGCGGTGGCCGAAGTCGTGACCTTTTTCCTCGATGCGAGCGTGCTGCTCGCCAGCGAAGATCCGGAAGATCCGCAGCAGCTTGATGCATGCCGCGTCCTCTATAGCGCAAGAGTCGTTGCGACAACGGATCTGGCGCGCTATGAAACGGCGAACGTTGCGATTCGATCGTGGCATGATCCGGTCGCTGCGCGTCGCCTCACCATGAGGATCGACGGAATCGGGCGGGGCGCCGCTCGCCGCTTATGACGTGACTCCGGGGCCGAACGCCGTCATGAGCGGGGAGCCCGGCCGCCGATGGCTCGCGTGAGCGAATCTGCGGCGCTGCGCACGACGGTGGCGAACTCGGTGAGTTCGATGCCGCAGCCGTGCGGTGCGTCCGCGGGGGCCGGGCAGCGGTGGGCGACCGTCAGGCCGACCGCGCCGATCGGCATGGCGTTGTGGTCGAACACGGCCGCGGCGAGGGAGGCGGTGTCCGGCGACACCTCCCCGTCCTCCACGGCCCAGCCGCGGCGGCGCACGGCGGTGAGGCGTGTCCGAAGCTGCGGCACCGTCCGCACGCCGCGGCCGGTGCGGGCGACGAACGCTCCCGGGCCCGGGAACAGCGCCCGCACCTGCGCCGCGGGGAGTGCGGCGAGCATGGCCAGGCCGGTCGCGGTGAGCGCGGCCGGGAGCCGCACCCCCACGTGCGTCACCAGGCTCGGCCCGTTCGCCGGCCGGTGCCGTGCGAGGTAGAGCGTCTCCGCGCCGTGCAGCACGCCGAGGTGGGCGGTGCCGCCGGTGGTCGTGGCCAGCCGGGGGAGCCCCGGCGTGGCCAGCTGTTCCAGCGGTTGCCCGCGGAGGTACGCGCTGCCGATCTCGAATGCGGCGAGGCCCAGGCCCCAGCGGTGCCGCTCCGGTAGGTGCACCGCGAAGCCGGCCGCGGCGAGTTCGGTGAGCGCCTCGTACACGCTCGACCGGGCGAGGCCGAGGTCCCGGGCGATGGCCGCCGCCGACACCGGTCCTGGTCGCGTGGCCAGCAGGTTGAGCACCGCGAGCCCGCGGCGCAGCGCGGGGACCGGGCGCGGTCGGGAGCTTCGCACCTTGGTCGGCTCATCCGTGCTCCTCGCCCCGCTTGACCTATCCATGTACTGCACCCTGGCCGACCCACCCTCACCGCCCTCGCCTCCCTCTCTTCTCCCGTCGAGTGGGAGTCCTGCAGAGACTTGGGGCCGATTTCCTCTGCAGGACTCCCACTCGACGGGGAGACCCAGGACC
>JAFIHI010000002.1 GCA_017848755.1 Nakamurella sp.
GGTCGTCACCGACCATCTGCTCGGCGAGGAGTTCATCGGGCTGTACCCGCTGCTGAAGGACAACACCTGCTACTTCCTCGCGGCCGACTTCGACGGCCCGACCGCGATGCTCGACGCGCTCGCGTACCTCAAGGCCGCCCGGGGACATGCAGTGCCTGCCGCGCTGGAGATCTCGCAGTCCGGGCGCGGTGCGCACGTGTGGATCTTCTTCGCCGATGCGGTACCCGCCGCGACCGCTCGTCAGGTCGGCACCCTGCTGGTTCACGAGGCGACGGTGCTGCGCGGTTCGATGGACCTGCGCTCCTACGATCGGCTGTTCCCGAACCAGGACGTCATGCCGGACGGCGGGTTCGGCAACCTGATCGCCGCCCCGCTGCAGGGCAAACGCCGCAGAGACGGGCTGACCACGTTCCTGGACCTCGCGACTTTGGAGCCCTTTGACGATCAGTGGGCCTACTTGTCGACGCTGGACCTGCTCAGCCCGGGCGACGCGGCGCGGGTGGCGCGTCTGGCCGACCGCAGCTTCGTTGGCGGTGACGTGGCTTCCGTGAGCCGGCCGAGTTCCACGAGGGTGCATCCGCGCCTGCCGGCGGTGATCCACGCCGAACTCGGCGCTGCGCTTACTGTGGATGCCGCCGACCTGTCGCCGGCTGCGGTGTCGACCTTCAAGCATGCTGCGTCGCTGGCGAACCCGAAGTTCTACGAACTGCAGCGACTTCGCAAGTCCACCTGGGACACGCCCCGGTTCGTGATCGGGTACGACGTCACGCTCGACGGCCGGTTGGTGCTGCCGCGGGGGCTCCGTCACCGCCTCGCGACGATCGTCGAAGAGGCGGGCTCGCGGCTGGCCGTCACCAACATGCGCAACTCCGGCAGTGAGATTGACACGGAGTTCTCCGCGGACCTCACCGATACCCAGAGCCGCGCTGTCAGTGCCGTGCTCGCGCACGACGACGGGGTGCTGGTCGCTCCGCCCGGTTCCGGGAAGACTGTGATGGCTTGCGCGGTGATCGCCGAGCGGCGGGCATCGACGCTGGTGCTGGTCGACCGGAAGGCGCTGGCAGAGCAATGGCGCGATCGTATCGAGGCTTTCCTCGGGGTGCGGGCGGGGCAGATCGGCGGCGGGCGACGCAAACTCACCGGAGTGGTGGACATCGCGATGCTGCCGTCGCTGGCGCGGCGAGATGACGTCGCTGAGCTGACCGCCTTACGGGCACATCGTGGTCGACGAGTGCCACCACATCGCGGCGGCGGCCTACGACCATTCGATCAGGCGCATCGGCGCGCAGTTCTGGCTCGGCCTGACGGCGACGCCCGACCGGCGGGACGGGCTTGGTGAGCTGGTCACCTGGCAACTGGGGCCCGTCCGGCATACCGTCACCGATGGTGATGACGGAACATTGGAAGCAGCGGTGACGGATGTTGCCGGGCCCCGGCGAATGCTGACAGTTCACGAGACAGGCTTCCGCGCAACCGATGTCGATCTATCGCTGCCCGGCGCGCTCGCTGCCGTGCATGCCGCCCTGGCCGGTGATGCGGCGCGCAATGCGCAGATTGTCGATGACGTGATCGCCGCGCTGGCGAGCAAGCGAAACTGCCTGGTGCTGACTCGGCGCGTAGCGCAGGTCGAAGCGCTGGTGGCCCTGTTCAACGAGCGCGGGCATCGGGCGCTCGTGCTGCAGGGCGGGATGAGCGTCAAGGACCGGCGCCGCACAGCCCGCCGCATCGAGGAGGCGAACCCCGGCGACGCGCTGCTCGTCGTGGGTACGACGCCGTTCATCGGGGAGGGATTCGACGCGCCGGCGCTGGACACGCTGTTCCTGGCCGCGCCGATCTCGTTCGACGGGCTGCTGGTGCAGTGCGCCGGTCGCGTCGTGCGGAGCTGTCCCGGCAAGCAGACCGCCGAGGTGCACGACTATCACGACGTGGGCGAGCCGATCCTGGCCGTGTCGCTGCGGCGTCGGATGCCCGGCTATCGGGCACTGGGCTTCAGCCGCGAATAGGCCGAGAGGATCAGACGCAGCCTGGGGCATCAGCCCAGGTTCAGCTCTTTGATGATCTGCGGCTGGCGCGCCGTCCAGTACCGCTCGATCTCGCTGCGCCTCAGGGGAAGTCCGGGATCGTCCGGAACATCATCAAAGTAGCCGAGAGCGCGAACTGCCTGCAGGATGTGCTGCTCGGGCGTTGTCGGCCGGTAGCGCTCCAGGTACAGCGTCATCCCTTCAGCGATGTCCAGGTCCGTTTGCTTCTCGATGCACATGAGATCGAAGTAGTCGCGGAGCTCGCCACGATCCATCACGACCTTGATCTTCATCGCCATGATGTCCTCGACACCGGCGACCCGGATACCGGCGAGCCGTGGTGCCTCCACCAGGCGGTGCTGCGGTGACGCATCGAGAAACTGGACCTTGGTTTCGCCGAGCACGCCGTTGACGGTGCCTTCCGAAATGTCTGTCGGCACGAAGTCAGAGAATGTGCCAATCAGCATGTCCGCGTGCTGGGTCGCGTTGAACGGCTGCTCGGCGAACAAGTCCAAGTCGCGGCTAGTTCGATGGCGCAGGTGCATCGCCAAGGCAGTGCCTCCGGCGAGATACAGCCACGACGCCGTCAGGGGCGCAAGCCGTATCCAGGCCTCCGCCGTCGTCGGCGGAAGGACATCTCGGTAGGAATCAAGCACCGCGCGCTCGTCGCTCGGCTTCGGGCGCTGGGCGCCTTTTTCGCCACTGATCGGGACGTCGGGTCCAGGAGGGCGCTTGTCGCTGCAGTCCATCACCGGGCGCCGATCCGCGGTCGGGGTGCAGTTGGGGCAGAGTCACCCTGTCCGGCAATCCAGTTGCGCACCATCGCCCGGGTCCGCTCATCGGTCCCTCGGCCGGAGACCGCGGCGAGAAGGTCTGAGCCGTCGACGTGTAGGAGAGCCCACTGTGCGGCAGCGATGCTTCCGCTGTTCAACATTCTTCGGGCGACGTAGGCGCCGTCCTCCGGAAGTCGTAGCGTTGCCGGATTCGCATTCCAGAACAGGTGCCAGAACGCACGCGGCAGCCGAGACTCTGGCCCCACCTGCCGTTCCGGCAGCACGACCGCTCGCACGGCGGACTCGACGTGAGGCCACTGCGAGCTGCGCAAGTTGAGCGCGATTAGCGTCTCCGCTATTGCACGCCCGGCCCGCAGGGTGCGTCGCTCTCTCCGACGCGCCAAGCCCAGACCCTCGAGACGTGTCAGCGCGGCGGACGCGGAGGTCGGGCTGACACCGGCCGCCGTGGCGACCCGCCGGGCTGAGGTCAGACC
>JAFIHI010000047.1 GCA_017848755.1 Nakamurella sp.
CCGACTCGGCGAACACGAAGTTGAGATTCGGGTGACCGGTCGCGATATCGCGAATCATGCTCAGCGGCTTGTCATCCGTCCATTGCGCATATTGGATCGGCAGCCAGGTGACCTGCGGGTGGTCGCCGTGGTCTGAAAACCGCTTGTTCATCGCATTCTTGAACCCGTCGCTGCGGAGGTGCGTGACGACCTCGCCGGGGAAACCGCCCACCTCGACGCCGGTGATAGCCGAGTTGCCGAGACCCTGCGCGGCCAACTTCGCGGCGATCGCCGCGCCGGTGAGCCCGGAGGCAACGGTCTGGTTCTCGGCCACGAAGCACTTCGCCTGCGGCGCGAGCGCGGCGCTCAGGTTGCTATTGACAACGATGAAGGGAATCTTCGCTTGGTTGAGCGCGGTTACCGAACTCGCCACACCCTGCGGATCGGCCGGATTCATGATGACGGCCTTCGCACCCTGCGAGATGTAGCTCTGGATCTCCGAGTTCTGCGTCACCAGGTTCGATTCGGCGTCGCCCACGATGAGATTGACGCCATCCTTCGCCGCCTGCGCCTTCGCGCCATCCACCAAGACCTGGTACCAAGCAACGCCCGAAATGGCGCGCATCGTAAAGCCGATGGTCATGCCCTTGGCCGAGCCGCTTCCCGCACTCGAACTCTCCGAGGCGCTGACGGTGGAGCTTCCGGAAGGCGAACCGGAGTCGGCGGAACTAGGCGACGACCCGCTCGAAGACGAACCCGTCGCGGGCGGCGCCGACGCCGAGGCCCCGTTACTACACGCGGCCAGAACCATCGCTAAACATGCGGCGCCAACCAGACTTGACACTGCCCTTTTGTTCATGTCCGTACCCGTCCTCTCACCGGTACATCGACCCTGTGACACTGCCGCCGCCCACGAGCACCCGACACGCTAGGCCGATCGCCACCATGTGCGACGAGCGTCGATGGGCAAACCACTCTCACCATTCGCGTGATGACAATCGCTGGATTGGCCATCTGAATGGTTACGTATTCAGGCTTGATGCATGCTATGCACGCAGATCCCGGGATGTCAAGGGTGCGACCGCCGGCGTCACGATGGGGCGCAAAGGGACCACGTGGCGGCAGATATCAAACGCGTTCGCGGCCGCTCCCAGAGCAGCGAAACGACACCCTTGAACCGCACGTTTGATCTATTCAACTGCGTGTCCTGGACACGTCGGATGACTCGATCCGGGCGCCTCACCGCAGCACCGCCGCCCGCCAGCTGGCCTCCTGATCCGACGCCGCGGCGTGGCGTAGCGACCGAGATCTCGCCGCAACGCGACCGCTGGGCCCGTCATTTGACAACCGGACGCTCCCACTGGGACCGTAATGACGGTATCGTAACCATGAACCGCGCGGGCGCTGTCCGCCGCGTTCGACGCACAGGCCGACCGAGCCAAGAAAGGAACCAGGTGGTGGAGATGACGGAACTGTTCTCTTTCCGCCTGGCGGTACGGTACCTCGAGGCGGATCAGCAGGGCGTCGTATTCCACATGTGGTACCTCGCGTACCTCGAAGATGCACGTAACGCATGGCTCGCTCGACGTGGCCTGCCGCTTCGCGACCTGGTGCGCTCGGGATGCGACCTACAAGTCGTGCATACCGAACTCAACTGGACGGGCTCCGCGCATTGGGGGGATGAGCCTGTCGTCACCGTCCGGCCCGCCCACGTCGGGACGAGAAGCTTCACGCTCGAATTCGTTGTATACGTCGATGGCGCCGCCGTGTTGCGCGCGTCGACCGTGTACGTCACCATCGGTCAGCGAGGCGCCAAAACCCCCATACCGGACGCGCTCCGCCGGTGCCTCGATCAATCGGCTGACGGAGCGGGTGTGCCATGACCGTCACCGATGAGCGCAGCGGACCCAATGGTGCGATAGCCACAATCACCATCGATAATCCTCCGGTGAACGCGCTGGGGGCACAGGTCCGCGCCGACCTGACGGCCGCATTTCGGATGCTCTCCGATCCGCACTCGGATGCGCGCGTGGTCATCCTCCGAGGGGCCGGCGGACGCTTCTGTGGCGGCGGTGACATCAACGAGCTCGCTCACCGCGAAGGGCCGGCGCACGACCGCCGCCTGCACGCATCATTCGCTTCGCTCTACGACGCGGTGCGCGACTGCCCGATTCCGGTGATCGGAGTGATCGATCGGTACGCGATGGGAGGCGGCTTCGAACTGGCGCTACATTGCGACCTTCGGTATGCCACCCCGGAGACGCGACTCGCGGCGTCGGGCGTGAACATGGGCCTCGTCGAAAGCGCGCACACGCTCACGCACGCGATCTCCACCAGCCACGCAGCGGAGCTCCTGTTTACCGGGGACGCGGTTGATGGCGCTCGGGCGGCTGCGATGGGCTTGGTTACCCGGACGGTACCCTCCGAGGATTTGTATGGTTACGTGACCGCGGTGGCGGAGCGTATCGCGACGAGACCTCCTCAAGCGGTCCGCAAGGCGAAGTCCGTTCTTCGCATCGGCATGGAGTCGCCGTCCGCCACAAGCGCTGCCGTGTCCGGTTGGCTCGAGCTTCGCGCGAGTCACGATCACGCCGAGGCACTTCGCGCATTCCTCCAGCACACCGAACCGCGATTCGAAGGGCGGTAGCCGATGTCTTCCGTCGATCACGGCCCAAAGTGGGCGAGCGCCGGAGCAGCGCGAGCTGCTTTGACCATGCCCGAGCGGCGTCAGCGGTGGCCCCGATGGTGACCAGCCGGGATGTCGCTCGAGCGGCTGGCGTCTCCCAGACCACTGTCTCGCGGGTGCTCCAAGACAGCAAGCATGTACGACCTGAGACACGCGAGCGCGTACTTGCGGCGCTCGCCGAAGTAGGCTATCGGCCGAACGCCAACGCTCGAGCTATGCGGACGGGCCGCACCGGGGCGATCGGTATCGCCATGGGACGCATCACCAACCCGTTCTATCCGCAATTACTCGTCGCACTGTCCAATGCGCTCGTGGAGCACGGCCAACACATGGTGCTTTGGTTATCGGAGGGCCGCGCTCAAATGGGTGCGGCTCGTGCCATCCACGAGCAGACGGTCGATGGCGTTATTTTCACGACGGTTCGCGAAGACTCCGCGACATTGCGGGAAGCTATCGATAGACACGCACCGTTCGTCCTTGTGAATCGCGGTCTCGCTCACCTAAGTTGCGACCAGGTCGTCAGCGACAACGTGGACGGCGGAACCACCGTCGCACGATACTTCGCGCAGCACGGTCGCGACAATCTAGCCGTCATTGGCGGCCTGGCAGGCGTTAGTACCAACGACGAACGACTGGCCGGCTTCACGCAAGCCGCATCGGCCGAAGGACTGCAGGTCAAGGCGCGAAGCACAATTCTCGGCGACTTTACGGAGGAGCACGGCCGTGCAGCGTTCGAACGACTCATGGCATCCAAGAACCCACCGAACGCGGTCTTTTGCGTCAATGATCTACTCGCGTTCGGTGCACTCAATGCCGCATGCGCCCTCGGCGTGAAGATTCCGGATGATGTTTGGCTCGTGGGATATGACGATACAACGATGTCAGCATGGCAGACGCACGACTTGACGACAGTCCACCAACGCCTTGATGATATGGCTCGCGCTGCGGTGGAATTGCTTCTCGATCGAATTGAAAGCCCCGGCAACGAACCGACGGAATTACGGTTCCCATCCCGGCTGATCGTGCGTGGAAGCACGAATAATCGGCCGTACAATCGCGCGGTGCCAGCAGCCGCACTGGCATATTCTTAGGAGCAAACATGCGAAAGATTCATAACTTCATCAATGGAGGGTGGGCAGATGCGGGGTCAGGTAAGACCCGCGATCTGGTGAATCCGTCGAACGGATCGGTCTTTGCAACGGCTCCCGAGTCCGACGAAGGCGACGTCGACCGTGCGTATAAAGCAGCAACAAGTGCCTTCGAAAAATGGCGGGATACACCGCCGCGCGACCGGCAACGGGCACTCCTGCGCTTCGCCGACGCGATCGAGGCGAAGGCCGACGACATTGTCGCGGCCGAGTGCGAAAACACCGGCAAGCCGGTCGCATCGACCGCGGAGAACGAGTTGCCCGGCGCCGTGGACCAGTTGCGCTTTTTCGCGGGCGCCACCCGCGTGCTCGAGGGCCGTAGCGCCGGTGAGTACCTGCCCGGGCTCACGTCATACGTTCGCCGCGAGCCCCTGGGCGTCATCGGCCAGGTCGCACCGTGGAATTACCCGCTGATTCTCGCGATCTGGAAGTTCGCGCCGGCCATCGCCGCGGGCAATACGGTGGTACTAAAACCATCCGAGACGACTCCGGTAACTGCGACGATGCTAGCCGAGATCGCCGCCGAGTTTCTCCCAGACGGTGTACTCAACGTGGTTTGCGGCGGTCGCGAGACCGGGCGCTTGGTCGTGTCTCACGCAGGCGCGGCGATGGTGTCGATGACCGGCTCGACGCGGGCCGGCTACGAAGTCGCTGCCGCGGCGGCGAGCGACCTGAAGCGCTCGCAACTGGAACTCGGCGGCAAAGCACCGGTGTTGGTCTTCGACAGTGTTCAGGTCGAAGAAGCGGCCGCTGGTATCGCCAATGCTGGCTACGAGAACGCAGGCCAGAACTGCACCGCCGCTGCTCGCGTACTGGTGTCAGCAGGCGTGGCCGATGAATTTACGGAAGCGCTCGCCACCCATGCGACAAAGACCGTCACCGGGCCACCATCAAATCGCTCGGCGTACTACGGTCCGCTGAACAATGCGGATCAGCTTAGCCGCGTCGAAGGAATCGTCTCTCGGCTCCCTGACCATGCCGCTGTCGTGGCCGGTGGGTCGCGGGTCGGCGACGAAGGGTTCTTCTGGCAGCCCACTGTGGTCACCGGGCTGCAACAGACCGATGAAGCAATTCAGACTGAAATCTTCGGGCCAGTCATCACCGTCCAGCAGTTCGGCGACGAAGACGAGGCCATCCGATGGGCCAACGACGTGGAGTTCGGCCTGGCGGCGAGCATCTGGACCCGGGACCACGGCCAAGCCATGCGAGTAGCGCGCCGTCTGGACTTCGGTGCGGTGTGGGTCAACACGCACCTGACGCTCGCCGCTGAGATGCCACACGGCGGATTCAAGCATTCCGGATATGGTAAAGACCTGTCGATATACGCCCTGGAGGACTACACCAGGATCAAGCATGTGATGCACAACATCAACTTCTGATAGATCGGTTAGAACGAGAGGACCGCATATGGGTGCGAAACTGCCTCAGCGTGTAAAAGAATGGCTGGACGACAAGACGGTGGTGAGTCTAGCGACCATCTCGCCGTCCGGACAGCCTCATATCTCGCCGGTGTGGGCGACATATGAGGGCGATGATATTCTTTTGTCTACACTGGAGAGTCGGCAGAAGTTCAAGGACCTGTCGCACAACCCGCGTGCAACCGTCCTGATATTCCCTATGTCGAATCCCTACATCTATGCTGAACTTCGCGGAACGGCGACGTTATCGCACGAGGGCGCCCGTGAACTGGTGAATCGGCTTGCCGTGATCTACACGGGCGAGCCGTATCCAGCGGAATCGCCGAACGAGGTCCGCGTCAACGTGCGGCTAACGCTTACCCGAGTAGCCGGCCGAGTCTCCGACGAGAAGACAGACGCCGAAGCATTGGCGGATTACGTCGTGCCAGAGGACATCTCTGGCGGCCAGGCTCGTGGGTGAGGAGTAGCCGCGATGCATGCGATGGTCATCAATTCCGAACGGCACACTCTCGAGTCCACAACCGTGCCCGACCCACAGCCGGGCCCGGGCGAGGTCTTGGTCCGGATCCGCGCCGCCGGCGTCGCCTATGCCGATCTCGGCGTCCGGGCCGGCACCTTCAGCTCACCACGCCCGCCGGATGCGCCACCACTCGTCGCCGGCACCGAATTTGCCGGGGAGATCGTCGACATGGAGCCGCAAGTGGATGCCTGGCGTCTTGGCGACCGCGTAATGGGTCGCGGCCCCGGCTATGCAGAGATGGTCGTAGCGCGCGCAGATCACCTGCTGCCGGTGCCCCCGTCGTTCACGTGGGAGGAGGCCGGAGGCGCCGCGGTCGCCATACTGACGGCCCACGATGCGCTCGTCACGAACGGCAGGTTCGGCGAAGGTGATGTAGTCGTCGTGCAGGGCGCGACGTCGAGCGTCGGTATCGCCGCTACCCGGTTGGCCGCGGCACTCGGCGCTCGCGCCGTCTTCGTCACCTCCCGCTCACGAGAACGCCTCGAGGCGGTTCGAAATCTGGTGCCCGGCGCCACGCTGATCGTGCCCGTCGACATTCTCACTGACGACCTCGCGGCGACACTTCATGACCAGGGCGCCCCGAATGGAGCGGACGTGGTCATCGACATGATCGGTGCGAGCGTACTGACCGCCAACATCGCGGCATTGGCGGTTAGCGGTCGTCTGGTGCAGGTCGGGCGCCTCGGCGGTCGCGATACATCGATCGATCTCGACGAAGTCGCTAGGAAGCGGCTCACCCTTGTCGGCGTCACATTCCGCACCCGGAGCCCGGCCGAGGTCACAGAGTTAGTCCGCCGGTGCGTCGCCGACATCGCGCCGATCATCGAGCAGTTACGGCCACCCATCCACCGAACCCTGCCGCTCGCGAACGCCGCGGAGGCACAGGACGAGCTCGCTCGCGGCGGGTTTGTCGGCAAGATCATCCTCATCCCGTAGCTGTACCGCCCTGCCGCGCCCCGCCGTAACACGCGCCGCGGCCAAGCTCGGCGTCGTCACGAGGGACCTTCCGGGCGTGGCAGCAGCGAATCGGCCGCCATCTGCAGGAATTCGGCGTGATTGTCGGCCACATTGTTCAGGTAGACCTGCTGGAATCCGGCGCCGAGAAGTGATGCCATGGCCGCCCGAATCTCTTCGGCATTGTCGGTGACCAGGACGCCGTCACCCAGATCCTCGGCGCGCACCAGCCGCGCGATCTGCTCGATGGTGTACGGCGAGCGGAGGTCGCCATGCGCGAATCGCATGGCAGCCATGGGAAACCGAGCGAGTGCCGCCTGCATGGCGGCCGTCCGGTCAGGCGCCCAGCTCACATTCATATAGGCCACCCGGCGTAGCGAATCGACATTGCGGCCCGATGCCTCGGCCCCCTCACGGAAGCGGTCGAGGAGCGCTCGGGCACGGCTCACCGACGTGCCCAGCACCATGATCCCGTCGGCGACGCGGCCCGCGCGACGCGCGGTGGTCGGCCCGCTGGTGGCGATGACGATCTGGGGCAGGGTCGGCGGCATCGTCCACACGCGCGCCGCCCCCATGGTGAAGTGGGCGCCGTGGAAGCGCGTGCTCTTCGCATCACGCGACGCAGAAAACAACTTCTGCACGAGTTCGAGAGCCTCGAACATTCGATCGATGCGTTCCGGAGCCTCCGGGATGTGAACGCCCGTGATGTGCTCGTGAATCGATTCGCCGGGGGCGAGCGAGATCCAGACACGATCGTGGTGCAACGCGGCGAGCGTGGCGGCGGCTTGGGCGAGCACTGCAGGGTGCAGACGGTACCCGGCCACCGCCATTCCGGCGACAATATCCCCGCCCGTGTGCTCGCCGATCGCGGAGAGCAGGTTCCACACGAACGGGGCCTGTCCCAGGCTCGGAAGCCAGGGCTGGAAGGTATCGGCCGCCAGAACGCCGCAGAATCCGGCCGCATCTGCCGCGGTGGCGAGGGCGACGCAGTCCCGTGGCGACATCCGATCCGCCGGAGCAACCCAGCCGACCCGCGAAGCCACCCGCACAGCATACGGGGCTCGGCGCCGTCATCCCCGATGACGGTGACCGCCGCGTCCGCGCTGTCGCAGGCACAACGGCGACAATCTCAGTCCCCGACGTCGCCGAGGCGACGGAAGATGACGACCGGCCGACCGCTCCCGGGGTCGGCGACGAACGCCGCCTCGACCCCGTAGACACGGCGGATCAGGTCGGCGTCGACCGCGTCAGGTGTCACGCCGGATGCCACCACGCGCCCTCCGCTCAGCACCACGACGTAGTCGCTGTCATTCAGAGCGGCGGAAAGATCATGCAGCGCCACGACGACCGTCAGATGCGTCCGATCGATCAGGTCTCGCAGCAGGGCGAAAAGGTCGAGCTGCGCGGCAATGTCGAGGTGGTTCGTCGGCTCGTCGAGCAGCAGTAGTCGCGGCTGTTGTGCGAGTGCCCGCGCTAGGGTGACCCGCTGCCGTTCACCTCCGGAAAGCGTGGCAACCTGCCGATCCGCCCACGCACCGGCACCAGCCAATCGCAGGGCGTCATCGATCACCCGGTCATCCCCGGCGCCTGCCCACCAGCGCCGAAACGGAATCCGTCCCAGCGCCACCGCCTCGCGCACCGTCACGGCGAATTCGATGGTCGATTGCTGCTCGACAAGCGCCACGGTCTTCGCCCGCTCCCGGCGTGACAGCCGCAGTAGGTCACGTCCGCCCAGCATGACCGCCGCGCCTTCTCCGTTGCTCGCCAGGGCACCGTTCATCAGACGCAGCAGCGTTGACTTACCGGCACCGTTCGGGCCGATCAAAGCGGTCAGAGTGCCGGCGGGCACGTCGAAACTCACGTCATCGACGAGCATCTTTCCGCGGACTGCGTAGCTCAGACCGTGAACCGACAGATCGTGGGCCGACACGGCAGGCATGGCCGAGGCCGCTGTCACGAACGGCTCCGATGACGCCACAGCACCAGCGCGAAGATCGGTGCACCGACCAGGGCTGTCATGATGCCGACCGGCAGTTCACGCGGTGCGAACAGGGTCCGGGCCCCCGTGTCGACCCAGATCATGAACGTTGCTCCGGCGAGCGCGCACAGCGGCAGGATCAGCCGGTGCCGGAATCCGACCAACAGACGCGCGGCATTCGGCAGCACCAGCCCGATGAACCCGATCGCTCCGGACACCGCGACCGCCATCCCGGTGAGCAGCGCGACAACCGCGAGGAAGATCCACCGGGCCCGCGTCACATGGATTCCCAGCGACGCAGCCGCGGTATCACCGAACGCGAACGCATCCAGCACGCGAGCACCGAGAACCAACGGGATGCCGATGACGGCCGTGACGGCCCAACTCACGGCCACAGTCGCCCAACCGGAACCAGCGAGCGAACCCATCAGCCAGTTGAGTACCTCCCGATAGGAGTCGCCCTGCACGTTCCAAAAGATCAGGAACGACGTGACGGCCACGCCGAATGCGGACACGGTGATGCCGGCCAGGATCGTGCGCGACGGTGAGATCGGCCCGAGGCTGCGCGCGAGCAGCAGGGTGAGCGTGAGCGCTGCCAGCGCACCGAGAAACGCCGCTACCGTGGGCATGATCGCGACGCCGAGCATCAGCGCTGCGACGGCGCCTACTGAGGCTCCGGAGGACAGGCCCAGCAGGTACGGGTCGGCGAGAACGTTCCGTGTCAGTGCCTGCATCACCGCGCCGGACACCGCCAACGCCGCACCGACCGCTGCCGCCGTCAGCACCCGCGTCAGGCGGATATCCCACACGATCCCGTCGCGCAGCGGCGATAGCGGCGACGGCATGCCAGCAAGGTGCGCCACAACGGTCTGCCACACGTCGATAATGCCGATCCCGGCCGAACCGATCCCGACCGCCAACAGCACCGATGCGGGCAGGGTGGTCGCGGCCGCGACATACACCGCTGCGCGCGGTCCGCCGCGCAATCGGGACGAGCGCCGGGAAGCCCGAGGCGTGGCCGGCATCGGGTTCTCGCCGGCCCCCTCCGCAACGGAGGGCGCCGACGGGACCGGCAGGCGGATTCTGGTGCTCGTCATCTCGAACCGAACCCCAGAGCCGCCAGTTGACGCGCGATGTCTCTCGCCGCATCCACGGACCGCACCCCGGCCTCGGACGCGGGGAACGGAATCGTGACGAAACGGTGTTCCCGCACGGCCGTCAGCCGCGCCGTCGCCGGATTCTGCTCCAGTAGGCGCATCTTCTTCGACGCCGAACTCCAACTCGCATCGACCAGAATGATCACGTCGGGGTCATCCTCGATGATCGACTCCCATCCCAAGGACGTCCACGTCTGATCAACGCCTGCGGCGATGTTCTCCAGCCCGACGGCATTCATCACCATCTCCGGGGCACCGATCCCGCCGCCGACATAGGGAGTGTCAGAGCCCGACGACCACCACAGAGCGGTCACCCGGCGATCGAGCTTCGGCACGGCGGCCAGCTCCTCCTGCTGCTGAGCGACCAGCGCGGTCGCCGCCTCGCGAACCCCGAGCAGCCTTCCGACCTCTTCGAATTCCGAGAACAGCATCGGGAACGTCAGCTTCTTCGGCTGCGACGCACCCCGGCAGGCAGCCGGCGACACATAGCTGGCGATACCCGCAGCGGCGAGCCGGCCCCGGTCCCCCGCCGTGTCCGGGGCAAGGTTCGACTCCCAACCGGCGATGATCAGGTCCGGATCGAGACCGAGAACCGGTTCGTTCGAAGGCGCACCCGTGGAGATCACCGGGATGGACGAAGCGGCGTCCCGCCACTGCGCCGGCACCGGGCCATCGAGAAAGGCGGCGCCGACCACCCGGTCCGCGAGGCCGAGCGCCAGCAACAGTTCCAGCGATGTCGACTTGATCGCCAGGATGCGATCCGGACGGTGATCCACCGTCACCGCGAAGCCGCAGTTCTGCACCGTGATCGGGTAGCCCGTGGCGGCGGCGTCCGACGTGGCGGCGGAATCCGCCGACGTCGAATCGAAAACCTGCGACACCACACCAGATGTCGGCGACGCCGTCGCCCTCGCGGAGCCAGCGGTACCGGGAGGGTTCACCGCGTTGCAGCCGGACAGCGCCACCGCGATGACGGCCACCAGCGGCACCGCCAGCCGGAGGGTGGGCGGCGGACGCCGTCGATCACACCGAGACGACGTCAGCGAACGAGAACATGCGGACATAGGACACCTACAAGGGTCGAGGAACCGTAGGACGCTCGCACAAAAGGCGAAGCTCAAGAACCCGCGCAGCCACCATCAGGCCGCGCCCGCCAGGCGAAGGAGGCCCGGCTGGCAGGAATATATCAGATGCAGATCGTGACGCTGCATCGCGGCTGCACGTCGGCCCGGCGTCGGCGGGACAACCGACCACGTCGGTCAGGACAGCAGCGGCTTACCTAGATCGCTCGGCACCTCGGAACGCCTGCCCATGATCGCCCACGCGAGCAGGGCCAAGACATACGGGGCCGCCAGGAAGAAGGCCGTCGGGATCTGTTCGCCGAACGACGCCTGCGCCAGGAACTGCAATGCGTCCGCCGCACCAAAGAGCAGTGCACCGACCGCTGCCCAGCCGGGACGCCACCGCGCGAACATGGCCAGCGCCAGAACGAGGAATCCTCGTCCATTGACCAGATTGTCGACGAACACACCACCCGCGTTGCTCAAGACCAGCGCGGCGCCGCCGACACCCGCGAGCGCACCGTTGAGAACCATCGCCCGCATGCGCGCGCGCAGCACGCGTAAGCCGATTGCCACCGATGCCTCGGCGCCGTCACCCACCGCCCGCGCAACGAGCCCGAACCTCGTCCGGTACAGCACGTACATCGCGCCGATCAGCAGCACGTACCCGCCGTAGACGAACGCACTCTGCTGGAACAACACCTGTCCGATCCAGGGGATATCCGACAGGATCGGCAGCGCATGCCGTCGCGTCAGCCATCCGTCCACGGCCGGCATTCCGGAGGGAAAAAGTTGCCGCCGCAGCAGGCTCGTCACCCCGAGCACGACCAGATTGAAACCGATGCCGACGACCACCTGGTCGGCGCGGAAGAGAACCACCGCGATCCCGTACAGGCCGCCCAGCAGAGCCGCAACCGCCACGGCGATGGCCACGCCGATGAATGCGTTTCCCGTCAGGGCGGACGCGGCGGCTGCGACGAAGGCCGATGCGAGCATCAGCCCCTCAAGTCCGACCGTGAAGACCCCGGATCGCTCCGCGAAGATCTCACCGACCACCGCCCAGAACAGCGGCGCGGCCAGTGCCACCGCGCTGGCCCAGAAGAAGGCTCCCATCAATGTCGTCATATCAGCCGAGCCCTGCCCGCTTGGCCCGCATCGCCTGCAGGCCGGCCGCGCATGCCAGCAGCACGATCGGCAGGCCTTCCACCACGAAGGCGAGAGACGCCGTCACACCGATGACCTGCTGCAGCTGGGTCGCGGCGCTGAAGACACCGCCGAACAGCAGTGCGATCAATAGCGCCCTGCCGGGCCGCAGAGCCGCGAGGAATGCAACCGCGAGACCCTCGAATCCGAACCCCGGCGAGAATCCCTGGATCAACCGGAACTGCACCCCGAGCGTCTCGCTGGCACCTGCCAGTCCCGCAATCGCCCCGGAAATCAGCATGGCGACGACCACCATGTGGCCGACCCGGATCCGCTGGTACCTGCTGGCGACCGGGTTGAACCCAACGCTTCGAAGCCTCAGCCCAAGTGCGGTCCGACTGATCAAGAGCCACACCAACACCGTCACCACGATGGCGAGCACGAAACCTAGATGCAGACGCGTACCGCTCCATCGCATCAGTTCGGTCGACGGCGCGATCCGGCTCGACTGGTTGAACGGTGACGACGGATCCTGCATCGGACCCTGCACGAGGTATTGCACGAAGAAGAGGCCGATGAAGTTCAACAG
>JAFIHI010000048.1 GCA_017848755.1 Nakamurella sp.
GCAGCCGCTGAGGGTACGATTCCCCGATGCGGGTCCGTCCAAACCCGACGGCCTTGAACCAACGGCTCCGATCGGCCGACGGGCAGCCTCCCGGCTACCCGAAGTCCCGCGCGGAACGTAGGGGCCGAACGTGCGCCACGTGGTCAGCCCGTTGCAGCTTCCTCGCTGAGGTATGCCACAGCGGCTGCCGGGTCGGGGAAGACATTCAGGACCTTGTCGAGCCCGGTCACCTCGATGGCGCGAAGGACGACGTGCTGGTTGGCAACGATGGCGAACCGCCCACCGGCGCCGGCCGCCCGGCGCGTGGCATCGACCAGGACCGACAGCCCTGCCGAGCCGAGGAATTCGACGCCGCTGAGATCGAGTTGGACCGCCGGGGCCAACTCCTGCGCTCGGGCGATCGCCCGGTCAAGTTCAGGCGCAGTCACCATGTCGACCGCGCCGGTGGCCGTGACCCGGGCATGTCCGCCCTCTGGCCCGTCGACGTCGACGGAGAAGTCGTCCGATGGGGAGGATTCGCTACCTTCGGGATTCATCCGGGCGGGCCCTTTCGCGCGCTTTGGCCACTATGTGCGTCTGACGGTCTTCTCGCGTTCGACGCCGACAAATCGGCTGTTTACGGCGTTTCCGACATGCGTTCCCGGAGCGTCCGCAGCGTACGCGCCAGGAGCCGCGACACGTGCATCTGCGACAGTCCGAGTTGCGTCGCTATTTGCGTCTGCGTCATGTGCTCGAAAAATCGCATCTTCAGGATACGTCGTTCTCGGTCCGGGATCATTTCGAGCGCGGGACGAAGGGAGGCGCGGACCTCCACCAGGTCCATTCCGGGGTCTTCGTCGCCCAGCCGGTTGATCGGCGACTCGGGACCCTCGCTGAGTGCGTTGTCGAGCGAGATAGCGCGATAAGACTCTCCGGCTTCCAAACCCTCTTGGACTTCTGCGACCGTAATCTGTAGATGCTCGGCCAGCTGGCGCGGAGTCGGCGCCGAGCCGAGTTGCTGCGCCAATTCCCGGCTGGCCTCGCCCAATGCCAGATGCAACTCCGACAGGCGGCGCGGCAAGCGCACCGACCATGCGGAATCGCGGAAGTACCGACGAACCTCGCCCATCATGGTCGGTATCGCGTACGCCAGGAACGTCACACCTCGTGACGGGTCGAATCGCTCGACCGCTTTGATGAGTCCGATGGCGGCTACCTGCTCCAAGTCCGAGACCGGTTCGCGGCGACCGCGAAACCTCGCGGCGATACGCCGCGCGACCGGTAGATACAGGCTCACCAACCGATCGCGAATCTCCTTCCGCCGCGGATCGTCCGTGCGCAGCTCTGCCAACTCCGCGAACAGGGAGTCGGACGTCGAGGCGAGCGTCTCGCGTTCGGTCACTGCGGCTCCTGCCGGCGTTGCATACGAAGTCGCACTTCGAGGCGCTGGTTCTCAACTCCGCCGGAGTGCGCCGTCCAAGCCACGGAATCGGCCAGGGTCTGGAGCACCATCCAGCCGAAAGAGTCCTCATCGACGGTGGCAGGCTCGGACACCGGCACCTCCGCGAGCACCGATACCGCGCCGTCGCCGGTTTCGAATCGGACGCACATTTCGCTGTTCGGGCGCGCCCGCTTCATGGCCATCGAGCACAGCTCATCGACGGCCATGCGCAGGTCGGCCAGCGTGTCAATGTCGAAGTCGAGTGCCACGGCCAGTGCCGTCGCCACGCTGCGCAGCAGCTCAAGCCGATCGGGATCGGGTGGTATCGTCACCACCACCCGCGAGGTTCCCGTACCGCGCGCGGTGTCGATGATCGGGTTGAGGTTGTCGTCCATCACCGGTTCTCCATGGTGTCGAGGGTCCTCTGCGGGGCGTTTGTTGCGTCAGATCACGCCGACTCGCGACCCGCCGCGGCGTCCTGGTGACGGCTGGCCACATCTAATGTCGCCCACACTTGCTTACCACCGTCGAGATACGAAACTCCCCAGGTCGTCGACAACATGCTGACGAGCTGAAGTCCTCTGCCCCCGGGCTCGTCGAACCGAGGATGCATCAACCGTGGGAGCGCGATCGAATCGTCGCGGACGGCGATTGTCAGTACGTCGTCGCTCAGCGTGACCGTCACTGTGCACGAGCTTTGACCGTGGCGGACAGCGTTTTCGACCAATTCCGAAACGATGATGAGCGCGTCCACCCGCACGTCCGGCACCTGACATTTGTGACACAACGCCGCGACGAAGTCGCGGGCCAGCCCGGCGCTTGTCAGATCCGCAGGAAAGCTCGCGGCGGCGCGACAGACGCTCATAGGAGTTGCATACCACCGCACGCTGTCGCGAAACCGTCAGGCTCGAGACTCTTGGTCACAATTGTGAAACGTACCGACGTGCGCCCTGGAATCGCGTGCGGGACGCGTAGCGACCGAGTTGGCGCGTCGTGCCGTGGCCCGATGTGCCGCACGAGTCGTCGAGGGATGCCGAAGCGAGTGCCGGACGTGCGTGATCGCGTTAGGCTCGCGATAGCCGCACATATCGGCGCCAGCGGCCGAGCCAGGCGCGATGAGCGTATAGAGATGGTGAACCGTGACCGCAGCTGCGCGGGCGATGGACGCCGAGGACGATCGTCTGCAGAACCTTCTCGCCATCACCGATACGAAGTTGAACGATGTCAACAGCGCCGATCCGTTGGCGGAGCTGCTGGATCGGATCAAGTCGGTCTTCGACGTGGACGCGGTCGTCGTGCTGCTGCTCGACGAGAGCGGTGACTACCTTGTCGCTCACGCATCCCGGGGGCTGGAGGAAGAAGTCCGGCAGGGCATGAGGGTGCCGGTCGGTTCGGGGTTCTCCGGCAGAATCGCGGCTCAGGGGCGGCCGCTTGCGATCGAAGACGTCACGGAAGACACGGTCGTGAACCCTGTCCTGTACGAACGCAGGATTTCCTCCATGCTCGGGGCGCCGTTGGTCCGCGATGATCACGTCATCGGCGTGCTGCACGTCGGTTGCCTCGATGTGCGGACCTTCACCGAGGACGAAACGCATCTCTTGACCGTTGCCGCGGAACGTGTTGCTGGCATCGTGACCGCGCGGGAGTTGGCGGCGGAGACCGCGGCGGTCGAACTCCTCGGTCGCAGCCTGCGACCGCGCCGGTTCCCCGCGGTCAGCGGTGCGCAGTTCGCCGGCCGATACGCTCCTGCCGCACACCGGCTGATCGGTGGTGACTGGTACGACACGTTCACCCTGCCGAACAAGGACTTGTGGCTCGTCGTCGGTGACGTTGCGGGCCACGGGCTGCGCTCGGCGGTCGTGATGGGACGAATCCGGAGCACCCTTCGGGCCTATGCGCTGCTCGGGGGTGGGCCGGCCGAGGTCCTCGAGCGGACGGACCACAAGATGCACTACTTCGGAATGGACGCCATGACCACGATGTTGTGCGCGGTCTCCACTCCGCCGTACGAGACCTTCGAGATTGCCGATGCCGGCCATCCCGCATGCGTTCTGGCCCCGCCCGGCGACGATGCCTCACTGGTTGCCGTCGAGACCGACCCCCCGCTCGGGTCCTTCCCTGGTGTGCGGCGGACGAGCGTGTCGGTCGATCTGCCGCTGGGCGCCGTTCTGCTGCTGTACACGGACGGGCTGGTCGAAAGCCGCCAGATACCCGTTTCGGAGGGCATGGAGCGGTTGCGGGCCGTCGTCCGGGCCGACCACCCGGAGGTGGTGTGCCGCACTGTCATGTTGCGCATGGTCGGCGATCGGATTCCTGACGACGACATCGCCGTGCTCGCCATGCGTCGTGTCACGATATGACGTAACGATATGACGTAACGATGTGACGTCGCGATGTCGGCTCGCCGAGTATGACGGCCGAATGCTGCCACGGATGTGAGCCCTCTCCCGGTTCGTGGCCTTGGCAGATCGCGCTCCGGGTAGCCGGCCCAGGCCACCCCGCCCGCGGCTCAAGCCGCTCCACGGGTCGTGGCATCGGTTGCGTGCGTCCGGATGATCAGGGCTGGTGGCGATTCGAGGGTGACGAGGTTTGTACCGCTGGGCGCGTCGAGATCGAACAGGATACGGCTGCCCGGGAACAACTCCCGCAACTGTCGCAATGCATCGAGTTTGCCGAAAGCGTAAGGGCTGTCGGTGGGCTCGGGATGCGGTACGTCGGGATCGGAGGGCCTGTCGGGTCGAGGTGGCTCGGGAATCGTCACGGCGCACTTCCTTCTCTCCGTCGGGAACCGGCCGCGGCGACGCTCACCGGTTTCCACTTCCTACCCGTTCGCTGCCCGGACGAAACGCGGCTGCGGTGATCCGCCGGCGGCGTCGGACTGGTGGGACCTTCGCCCGCGGTGGGGACGACGGGGATGACGATGTTCGAGAGGTGCATGTCGTTGCGGTCGTTTACGCCACCACGGTCCGGGGTATGTCGTCGCCGACGGGTCGTTCCGAAACAAGACTTCAAAGGAGATGATCGTCGTGACCGCAGCCGAATCCCCGAACCGACCAACGCTGATCAAGCTCGGCGACACCGATCGGAATATCGCCGATCCCGACGAGGACGTCCGCGGGCGGGTGGTGATCGACGTCAACGGCGAAGAACTCGGAAAGGTCGCTGATCTGCTGGTCGATGACACCGCTTCACACGTGCGCTTCTTCCTCGTTGAACACGGCGGGATCCTGGGGATCGGCGCAACGGAGACCTTTATTCCGGTTGATGCGATCACCGAGATCACGCCCGACAGCGTCTGGGTGGACCGTGACATGAGGACGGTCGCCGGTGCGCCCCAATACGATCCGGAGATCGGAACCGAAGCCGAGTTCTATAAGGACGTTTACGGGTATTACGGTGTCGCGCCGTTCTGGACCCCGGGGTATATGCCACCGCCGTTGCCGCATAACGGACGTCGCGGCTGACGCGGGCGAGATGACGCAGGACAACGGCCGCTGAGAGTCCTGGTGCCGCCGCCGGGCCCGGGCAGGCCGCCGCCGGGCGTCAAAGGCACGCGGCCGCGAAGGCAGCGCCGCAAAGCCCGCGCCGACAGTCCATTCCCGTCCGCTACCTCTCCGCCGTCATCTGGGCCTTCCTCGTCTGGAACCTCCTCACCTGGACGGCCACCGTGGAGAACCTGGCCGTCGGGCTCGGTGTCGCCCTCGCTGTCGCGGCAGCCGTCGCCGCGGCGGGCACCGTCGTCCCACCGTGGCGGCTGCTCGATCCGCGCCGGATCGCCGGTACCGCCTGGCTGATCGCCGTCGTCAGCGCCGGGATCGTGCGCGAGAACCTAAAGCTGGCCCGGCGCATCTGGCTCCCCAGCCGGCCGCTTGCCAGCGGCATGGTCATCGCCCCCACCGCGGCACACACCGACGGCGAGGTCGCCGCTGTCGGCCTGCTTACCTCGCTGGTGGTGGACAACCAGGTCATCGACGTCGACCGCGGCCGCCACCTGTTGCAGTTCCACGGTGTCGCCCTGCCGCCGCCCGGGCGACAGCACGCCCGCGCGGCGATCAACGGGCCTATCGAACGCCCGCTGTTGTTCCTCTCCAGGAGGTAACGATGGACACCTGGTTCACCGCCGTCGCGATCGCCGAGATGGCCATCGCCGCAATCCTTGTCGTTCGGTTGGCGCGCGGGCCCTCCGTCGGCGACCGCATCGTCGCCGTCAACGCGATGTGCACTCAGTGCGCGATCGTCGTCATCCTCTTCTCCGTGATCTCGGGCCGCTCGGTCTCCCTCGACGTCGCCATCTGGCTCGCGTCCTTCTCGTATCTCGGCGCCCTGGTCTGGGCCCGATACCTGGAAAGGGGTCTCAAGTGATCGTCTCCGATGTGGCCGACATCGTCGTCATCATCCTGTGCGCCGTCGGCCTGCTCTTTTCGCTCACGGCCGCCGTCGGCCTGCTCCGGATGCCCGATGTCTATCTGCGCATCCAGTGCTCGACCCAACTCGTCACCCTCGGCGCGTTGCCGTTGCTCGTGGCGATCGCCGTGTTCGCCGGGCCGATCTCGTCCTATGGAAGCCGCGCGTTGATCGTCGCCGCGTTGCTGTTGGTCCTCGCCCCGGCGACCTCGCATGCGTTGGGCCGCTCCGCGTACCTGACAGACGTCCCGATGTGGCCCCGAGCAGTGCGGGACGAACCCCGAGACTGACCATGGCCGGCCTCTGGGCGCTCGACTGCCTGGTGCTGGCAGGCATTCTCGCCTGCGGCGTGCTGGTGGTCCGGCTCAAGAACCTGAACGGTGCCACCATGGCGCTCTCCGGCATCGGGACGCTGATGACGCTGATGTTCGTGCTGCTCGGCGCGCCCGACGACGCCCACGCCGAGGTGGTGGTCGGCGCGATCACCCTGCCCGTGCTCTTCCTGCTGGCCATCGGGAAGACCCGCACCGACGTCCGCGACGTCGGCGACCTCGGCGAGGTGGCCACGGGGCTCACCATCGCGGTTTTCGCGGTGCTGTCCATGCGACACGACTGGGCCCCCGACGAGGCCGACCCCGTCGCGCAACCCGACCGTTATCAGGACCGAGGCCAGGAGGGCCAAAGCCAGAACCGGGACTGTCCGGATCGGCGCCGGCCATGATCACCGTCAACTACCTCGCTGCTGCTGCCCTGATGTGCCTCGGCATGTACACCGTCCTCAGTCGCCGGAACCTCATCAAGATCGTGATGGGGCTCTCCCTCATGGAGTCCTCCACTTACCTGCTGCTCGTCTCCCTCGCCTACCGCGGCGGCTCCACCGCCCCCGTCCTCCTCGACCCGCCGAACGGCGTCACCATGCAGCAACTGGCCAGCGGCAATGTCGCCGACCCGGTGCTGCAGAACTTCTGTCTCACCGCGATCGTCATCGGCGTCGCTGCGACCGCCGTCTTCCTCGCGGCCGTCGTCCGGCTCGCGCAGCACCGCCGCAGTCTGGACTCCGACACCGACCGCGAGGTGCGCGGATGAACCGCGTTCCACGCCTGGGCGAGTCCATCGCTGGCAGCGGCAGCACGAGGCCTGGCCCGTGAACATCGTCGTCCCGATCACCGGCGCGATCGCCTCGATGCTGCTCGCCCTCGCCAGCCGTCTCGCGGCCGCCGTGGCCGCCATCGCCACCATGACGGCCAGCTCGGCCGTGTGTTGACGCACGGGGTCACCCGCCCGGACATGCTCGCCGTCGCTCTGCTCCTCGCCGCCGGGTTCTGTGTCGGGATACCCGCGATCGCGGGTATCCCGCCGCTCAACGGCTACGCCTCCGTCGGCCTGGTGCACCAGGGGCTGATGGACGCGGGCGACTGGGTCGGGTTCGCCGCCGCCGAGCTCGCGCAGATCCTCACGGTCGCTGCGCTGTGCCGTGCGGCTATCTCGCGTTCTTCCGCCACCGCGGGGCTCTGTACGCGCACCTCGAGCCCATCCACGGCGGGCTCGTCTTCGCGCTCATCGTGCTCGGCGCCGGCTGCGTCGTCTTCGGTGTGCTGCCCGGGACGGTGATCGGACTGGCCGCTGCACCGGCCGCCTCCGCCCTCCTGCACCGGCAGCTATACGCGACGGGCGTGCTGGGCGGCAACGCGCCCCTGCCGCCGCTCACCGTCCACTTCGATTACGCCGAGCCCGCCAACCTGCTCGTCGCCCTCGGCAGCGTTGCCGTCGGCGCAGCGCTGGCGGTCCTGTACCTCCGTATTCCGGAGCCCGCCCCCATCCGCTGGCTGCGCGCCGTGCACGCCGGATCGGTCAATGACTATGCCGGGTTCGTCGCGGTCGGCATGGTCGGCTGCGCCGTGGTGCTCATGCTGTGATCGGGGCGGCGTTCCGCGATGCTGTGCTCCTCTCATCGCGGGCCGGCCGCCTATGACGATGTGTTCGTGCCCCGTCTCGTCCGATGAGCCGCGCGCTCTACGCACGGGTGTCGGTAGAACCGCGACATTCTGGGGCATCGGCCGGCCAAATCGCAGTCCACTCGAGCTGTCCCGGCCTTACGAACGCCCAGGGCGAGCGCAGGCGCATCCGCGCCAGGTCCACAGCGCGACGAAACCCGCCGCTGTGAGCTCGGTGGCAATGAGCATGCGTTCCACCAGGCCGCCGACGCGCCAGAGCGGCAGACCCGTCGCGAACGCGATCACATTGCCGACGAACAGGGTCGCGAAGCAGCCGAGTGCCGCGGCGGCGCTACGGCCGCAGAGCGCGCTGACCCTGGTGCAGCCGCCGAGCCCACGGTGACGCAGGTACATCCGCAACGGCACGATGGGCATCGCTCCGAAGGCGATCATGGTGGCGATCCAATGCGCGCGCCCGACGGGTGTGAAGCCGTGAATGGTGGTGACATCCGGAAAGACCACCAGCGCAATGAGCCCGAGGGCGGTGATCGCCAGGGCGCCGGTCAGGGTGCGGTCGGCGCGCCGATCCAGGATGAGCGCAGCCAAGATCGCACCCAGCCCCGCCGCCGTGGCGACGATTGCCCAGTCGAACAAGGCACCGTCGGCGGTGAGAGCGTAGGCGCTCACCGGTTCGGATATCGGATTCAGCCCGTCCGTGGCGGGCAGCAGGTGCAGGATTACCAGCGCCGACATGCAGGCGACGACGGCCGCACCGCCCGCGCCGGCGCAGGCGCGTATCGCCCACCGCGCCGGTGGTGATGAGGCGGATGACCCCGTCGACGATGTGACGGAGAGCTGGGTCGGCACCGTTCGCAAAGCCGTACTGCGCAAAGCGGTACTGCTCACATCAGTGCTCGAGTCGGTGGCCGCTGCTCCCGTGACAGACATCGCCGTGCCTCCATCCCCTGCAGGACGTTATCCTAACGTGATCAGTTCGTTATTGGATCGATACTCATGTCATTCCCGCGAGGGCGGCGACTTACACCTGGGGTCGCCGGCATCAAACCCCGGCCTGTCGACCCCGAATGCCAGATTCGTCGAACGCGCCCTAATCGCCTGAAAGAATCGGCACGCTGTCTGTGCGACCGCCTGTGAGACTGCCCGTGAGACCAGGCAGATCGGCGGCGATTTCGCACGGGGCCATGACCGGCGTCACCGTGGCCCATCCCGCGGCCAGCAGCGCGGCATCGCTGGTCGGGTCGGGTTCGGCCGCCGTCTGCGACATCGTCACGGTCTCGGTCGCGTCCGGCGTGGTGACCTGGGCCTGCGCCGCGCCGAACATCGCGAGGTGCGCCGATCGCAATCCGCGCAGTTCCTCGGCCGGCACATCGGGAATGTTGACGTTCAGCACGACGGGCGACAGCTGCCCCGAGGCTGCTTTCTGTGTGGCCCAGTGCAGCACGTGCCGGGCCACGATCACGGCCGTCTTCCACGTGTCGGGCGCCGGCGGTGCGAACGAGAAGGCGATGGCCGGGACCCCGCGGATGGCTGCCGTGAAGGCAGCGCCGACCGTTCCGGAATGCAGTACGGCAGTACCGGTGTTCGGCCCGTGATTGATGCCCGAGATCATGAGATCCGGTGGGGGACCGAAAGTTCCGGCCGAGGCCAGTACGGAGATCAGGGCCGGCGAAGCATGGACGCCGAACGCGGCGGCACCCGGTGCAGCACTGAATTCGACGGGGTCGGTGAGCACACCGGCGTCCGATTCCACCGCAGACAGGGCCGCGGCGCTACCGCTGCGCTCCCCGGACGGGGCAGCGACCACCACATCCCATCCGGTGTCGGCCGCGATCGCGGCAAGTTCCGCAATGCCCCCTGCTTCGATTCCATCGTCGTTGGTGACCAAGATTCGCATCCGCGCTGTCACTCCTCATTCATCTGTTTCACTTCGACGTACGGGACAAGCGCGCTCACCGCGGCTGCCTGCCCGGACGCGAGACCGCGGCGTGTGACGGACGCGGCCCCGGAGGCGGCGCCGAGCCGCAACGCATCGACGAGTGGGGAGCCCTTGCTCAGGGCCACGGCAATGGCGGCCGTCATCGCGTCGCCGGCGCCCAGGTGATCAACCGGTTGCAGGGGCGGACAACGTATCTCCATCGGCGCCTGATCCACATAGGCGAGCGCGGGGTGGTCCGCTCGGGTGAGGACGACAGCCGTGGCCCCGCGACGATGCAGATCGTCAAGCAGGTCAATGCGCGCGGTGTCGCTGTCCGCGCGAAGCAACCCGTCGCGGCGCAAGTCCTCCTCACTGACCTTGAGGACGTAGACCCCGCCGCCCAGCGCGCTGTCCAGCGCCGCGCCGGACAGGTCGGCCACCACCGTGATGCCGAGCGTTGCCAGGTCCGCCGTGAGTCGGCCGTACATCTCCATAGGTAGCAGGTCGGGCGTGCACGGCCCCGCGAGCACCACGACGCGGGATTCGACGGCGGCAGCGAGACTCGCGCCGTAGAGATCGTCGGCCTCGTGTCTGGTCAGCGGCGGCGGGGCACTTTCCGCGACGAGGGTGCGCGCGCCGGATCGGCGATCCTGGACGTACGCACCGTTGCTGCCGGCAACGTCGGTCGCCACGACCCGGATGCCCTGCTGGTCGATGAGAGGGACGAGGAGCGTCCCCGATTCGCCGCCGAAACTGCTCGCCATGGTGACCTCGGCGCCGAGACGCCGCGCCATACGCGCGATCCAGAAGCCCTGGCCGCCGGCATGGAAGTGGATCTCACCGGCAGGCCCGAATGGTTCGATCATGACGGTGAGCACGGGCGAGGGATCGAAAACGCACAGGTCCGCGGACCGCTCGGCCGCATCCCGCGACGGCGGAGCGTCTACCGCATGGCTGGCCGCGTTGCTGGCCATCTCGTCGTGATCCGCGTTCATGACGCCGTCCTGCTTTCGCGTCCCTGTCCTTCCCACCGAGGTCCTTCCACCGGGCACCAGCGAGCGAGCACCCTGCCAGGCACTCGGTGGTTTCCCGCCCGGGCCGGGTGACAAACCTGCCGCGCAGGCGGGCCCGCGAACTGCACGCTTCGACGAGCGGTGGTCAGCCCAGGTCTGGGCCTTGGTTGCGCAGTCGGTTGACCTCCTCCATGGCCTCGCGCAGACCGGCCAGCCATGCTTCGGCGTGCTCGCCCACCAGCCGCACCGCCCATGCCAGCGCTTCCGAGCGGGATCGAGCCACCCCCGCATCGACCAGCGTGTCGAGCACCCGGCGCTCGGGCTGGCGGAGTCTGGTCATGACCGGAGCCGAGACGGTGGTGAACAGCCGCTCGGTGTCCCCGAGCCGGGCGCCCCAGGAGATCGCTCGACCGAACCGGTGCTCGGCCTGGCGCGCGACGTCGATGCGCTCGTCGCGGGTCTGCTCCCGGAACCGGGCGATGCGCCCCTCCTCCGCGGCCGCACGGGCAGCCGCGTCGTCGAACTCGCCGTCCAGGCCGGGAAGTGTTCCGACCACGATGATCTCGTCACGATCGACCGTCACGTCCGGTGCCCCGGTGAACCATCCATCCGGGAGCCGGCCGGCGAACCAGGCCGGCGCATCGGCCGCGTCCGGTAGGTCCTGCTCCGGGCGCATCCGGCCGCGCATGCCCATTCCGTATCCTCTCATCTCTGTTCCTTTCAGGTGCAACGATAATTACATGATTACATCGTTGCATCAGCGGCTGCGCCGACGCCAGCCCTGTTCGCTGTGGGCGCACATCGCGAGGGCCCGCAAAGCCCGGATCGCTTCAGGCGACTGCGGTCGATCAGACAGGGCAAGGACCACGAACGTCGTCATATTCGCGACGAAACCTCTCCGGAATTCGGTTATTTCCAACGGAAATGGATGAAGACGCGGCCGAAGTTGCGGGAGTCCTTCTCGACCCGGTCGTACAGCGCCTTGATGTCCTTGCGCTCAAGGAAGCGCAGCACGTGCTTCTTGAGCTGGCCGGACCCCTTGCCCGGGATGATCTCGACGAGCGGGGCCTTCTTCCGGACCGCCTCGTCGATGATCCCCTGCAGCGCGTGCTCGATCTCCGCACCGCGGTTGTAGATGGCGTGAAGATCGAGCGTGAGCTTCATGCGGCCATCCTTGCAGGGGACGCGAAGGCCCGGATCGGCTGACCTTCGCCACGCTCCTGTGCTGCGATCCTTCGCTCTGTTCTTTCTCCGCGGGACGTTGGTCCCGGCGGATGCGGGACCAAGGCTGCTGCCACGGTCATACGAAAGCCGCGAGCATGGTTCTCGAGGCGACCGTCCGGGCAGCGACCCGGTCCGGGCGGCTCGCCTGTTCGGCGGCGAAGGGGTGCGCGGTGTGGCGTATTCGTGTGCACGGTCGGGGCGGCCAGGGTGTGGTGACGACGGCCGAGTTGCTGTCGATCGCCGCGTTTCGCGACGGGCACGAGGTGCAGGCATTCCCGAGTTTCGGCTCGGAGCGGATGGGG
The DNA here is from genome assembly GCA_017848755.1 of Nakamurella sp. Lineage (GTDB taxonomy): Bacteria > Actinomycetota > Actinomycetes > Mycobacteriales > Nakamurellaceae > Nakamurella. The sequence goes on from JAFIHI010000048.1 coordinate 12,234, forward strand.
GCGCCGGTGACGGCGTACTGCCGGATCTCCGATGCGCCGATTCGGACGCGGGAGCCGGTGACCACGACCGACGTGCTGCTGATCTCCGACTCGACATTGCTACGCCAGGACGACATCTTCCCCGGCCTCACGGCGGACGGGTACGTGCTGGTCAATTCCTCCCGGCCGTGGGGGGCGTTGGGCCTCGAGGATCGGCTGGGCGGCCATCGGGCCGACCGCCTGCGCACCGTGCCGGCGACGCTGATCGCCCGCAACGCCACCGGCCGCCCGGTGCCGAACGCGCCGATGATCGGAGCCTTCGCCGCGCTGACCGGCGCCGTGTCGCTGCTGGCGGTGGAAGCGGCGCTGCGGGAGCGGTTCGCGGCCGAGGTGGCCGAGCGAAACGTGCGCGCGGCACGGACGGCGTACGAGTTCCTGCGAGGGGAGATACCGGCACATGCGTAGGCAGCTCGAGGGTTCGCGGGCGATCGCCGAGACGGTGGCTTGCTGCCGGCCCGGGGTGATTCCGGCGTATCCGATCACTCCCCAGACGCACATCGTGGAGGCGCTGGGGACGATGGTCCGGAAGGGCCAGCTCGCGCCGTGCCGGTTCCTGACCGTCGAATCGGAGTTCGCGGCGATGTCGGCGGCGATCGGCGCGTCGCTGACCGGATCCCGCGCGTACACCGCTACGTCGAGCCAGGGCCTGCTGTATATGACGGAAGCCGTGTTCAACGCCGCTGGGCTCGGTGCGCCGATCGTCATGACGGTGGCCAACCGTGCGATCGGTGCGCCGATCAACATCTGGAACGACCAGAGCGACTCGATGGCGCTGCGCGACAGCGGCTGGATCCAGTTGCATGCGCCCGACAATCAGGCGGCCGCGGACCTACACGTGCTGGCGTTCCGGCTGGCGGAGGAGCTCTCGGTGCCGGTGATGGTGTGCGTCGACGGCTTCGTGCTGACGCACGCGTTCGAACCGATCGACGTGCCGGAACAGGAGATCGTGGACGCGGTTCTGCCGCCGTATCGGCCCCGGCAGGTCCTCGACCCCGACGACCCGGTGACGATCGGCGCGATGGTGGGGCCGGAGGCGTTCACCGAGGTGCGATACCTGGCCGACCGTCGGTTGCGATCCGCGCCGCCGGCGTTCGAGCGGATTGCCGCAGAGTTCGCCGAGGCCGTTGGTGCTCCGCAGCGGCGGGCACGTTGCGTGCAGGACTATCGCGCCACCGGGGCCGACACGGTGGTCGTGGCGCTCGGGTCCGTCACCGGGACGCTGCGCGATGTGGTGGATTCGATCGACGGGGTGGGGGTTCTGACGATCACCATGTACCGGCCGTTTCCGGCGGAGGAGATTCGCGCCGTGCTCGTCGGCGCGCGCCGCATCGTCGTGCTGGAGCGGGCGCTGGCGCCGGGCGCCAGCGGGATCGTCACCTCCGACGTGCGGTCGGCGCTCGCCGGCCTCGATGTGCCGGTGCAGACGGTGATTGCCGGGCTGGGCGGTCGCCCGATCGGCGCGGCGTCGCTGCGGGAGCTCCTCGCCCGACCCGGTCTGGAGGACGTGACGTTCCTCGATCTTCGCGAGGACGTCATCGATCGGGAACTCGGCCGGGAGACCGTCCGCGAACCGATCGCTGAACGTGACGGCGAAGCCGCCGTCGAATCCGCTGGCGAACGTGCCGGTGCGTGAAGGGAGAAACCGTGCCCGCGCAGAGCGTGAAGTTCTACCAGGTCGGTAGCCGCGCGGTCGGCAACCGGCTGCTCGACGCCGAACTGCGGACCGAGCAGTCCAGCGCCGAACGGCGGAACTCGATCACCTCGGGGCACCGCGCCTGCCAGGGGTGCGGCGAGGCGCTCGGGGCGCGGTACGTGCTCGACACCGCTGAGCGCGTCACCGGCGGTCGCCTGGTCACCGTGAATGCCACCGGATGCCTGGAGGTGTTCTCCACCCCGTACCCGGAGAGCGCGTGGCAGGTGCCATGGCTGCACTCGCTGTTCGCGAACACCGCGTCCGTCGCGAGCGGCGTCGCCGCGGCGCTCGAGGCGCAGGGCCGCACCGATGTCCGGGTGCTGGCGCAGGGTGGCGACGGCGGCACGGTCGACATCGGGTTCGCGTGCCTGTCCGGCATGTTCGAGCGCGGAGATGACGTCCTCTTCGTCTGCTACGACAACGAGGCATACATGAACACCGGCGTGCAACGGTCCGGCGCGACGCCGGCGTACGCCCGTACCGCCACGACCGAAGCTGTCGGGCCGATCCCGGGCAGCCGGCCCGGCCAGGGCAAGGACCTGCCGCGCATCGCCATGGCGCATGAGATCCCTTACGTGGCAACGGCAACGGTCGCCGAGTTGCGCGATCTGGAGGCGAAGGTCGAGAGGGCCATGAGCATGCGCGGCCCCAGATATCTGCACGTGCTGGTGCCGTGCCCGCTCGGCTGGGGGAGTGCACCGGCCGAGACGGTGCACCTGGCCAGGCTGGCGCAGCGCAGCGGCCTGTTCCCCGTGTTCGAGGCCGAGCACGGCGAGGTCACGTCGGTGTTGCCGATCCGGGACCGGATCCCGGTCGAGGAGTACCTGCGCCCGCAGCGCCGCTACGCGCATCTGTTCGCCGATCCGCCGCGCACCGACCTGATCGAGCGTATCCAGCAGATCGCCGACCGGAACGTCGCGCGATACCACCTGGATCCGCATGAGATTCCGCATGAGGAAGGTGCCTGATGGACACGCCGTTCGCGATCACGCTGGGGCCCGGCTCGAGCTCGGTCAACCGCACCGGGACCTGGCGCACGGAGCGTCCCGTCTACGTGGACCGACTACCGCCGTGCAACCAGGCCTGCCCTGCCGGTGAGAACGTGCAGGGCTGGCTGTACACGGCGGAGGAGGGCGACTACCAGACCGCGTGGCGGCAGTTGGTCGCGGCCAACCCGCTGCCCGCCGTGATGGGCCGGGTCTGTTACCACCCGTGCGAGACCGCCTGCAATCGCGCGCAACTCGACCACGCCGTCGGCATCAACTCGGTGGAGGAGTTCCTCGGCGACGAGGCAATCCGGCGGGGCTGGGTGCTGCCCACCCCGGCACCGGACACCGGTAAACGGGTGCTCGTGGTGGGCGCCGGACCGTCGGGGCTGTCCGCGGCGTACCAGCTCTGCCTGCTCGGCCATCACGTGGAGATCCGCGACTCCGCGGCGCGGCCCGGCGGGATGATGCGTTACGCGATCCCGACGTTCCGGTTGCCGCGGTACGTGCTCGACGCGGAGATCGACCGGATCTTGGCACTCGGCATCGACTTCCGCCCGAACACCCCGGTCGAGGATCTCACCGCGGAGCACGGCTTCGACGCGGTCTTCCTCGCGGTCGGGGCGCAGCTGGCGCACCGGGCGTACGTGCCGGCTGCGCAGTCGGCCCGCATCCTCGACGCGCTCGACCTGCTCGGCGACACCGCGGCCGGTCAGCGTCCCCAGTTGGGCCGGACCGTCGCCGTCTACGGCGGCGGCAACACCGCGATGGATGCCGCCCGCACCGCCCGCCGGCTCGGTGCCGAGGAGGCGATTATCGTGTACCGCCGTACGCGAGAGCGCATGCCCGCCAACGACATCGAAGTCACCGACGCGCTCGAAGAGGGCGTCCGGATGAAGTGGCTGGCGACCGTGAAACACGCGGACGTCGGCGTCCTGACCATCGAGCGCATGGAGCTCGACGAGCACGGAGTGCCGCAGCCCACCGGCGAGCTCGAAGAGCTGCAGGCCGATTCACTCGTGCTCGCGCTCGGCCAGGACGTCGACCACACCCTCGTCGACACGCTGCCCGGGGTGCGGGTGGAAGGCGGCGTGGTGCAGGTCGACGAGCACATGATGACCGGTCACCCCGGCGTCTTCGCCGGCGGCGACATGGTGCCGTCCGCGAGGTCCGTGACCGTCGCGATCGGGCATGGCGCGGCGGCCGCCCGCAATATCGACGCCTGGTTGCGTGGCACCGTCGCGACGCCCGAGCCCGAGCGTGAAGCGGCGACGTTCGAGCGGCTCAACACGTGGTACTACAGCGACGCCCCGGAAACGGTGCGACCGCGGCTCGACGCCGCCCGTCGGGTGTCCGACTTCGCCGAGGTCACCGGCAAGCTGGACGCCGACACCGCGCTTTACGAGGCGCGCCGCTGCATGTCCTGCGGCAACTGTTTCGGGTGCGACAACTGCTACGGCGTGTGCCCGGACAACGCCATCGTCAAGGTTCCCACCGGGCACGGCTACGCGATCGACCTCGACTACTGCAAGGGCTGCGCGCTGTGCGTCACCGAATGCCCGGCCGGCGCCATCGACATGATCCCGGAACCCGACTGACCGGCCCATTCACACATCACCACCACATCAACGAGGAGGCCGCCATGACACGCTTGGACGGCGCGGTCGCGATCATCACCGGGGGAGCCCGCGGCATGGGCGCCGCGACGGCCCGGCTGCTGGCGGCGCAGGGCGCCGCGGTGATCGTCGCCGACGTACTCGACGCCGCGGGGAAAGCGCTGGCCGACGAGATCGGACCCCGCGCCAAGTACCTGCACCTGGATGTGTCCGACGAGGACGACTGGCGCGGCGCCGCGGCGGCGGCCGAGCCGCGCTTCGGGCCGGTGTCGGGCCTGGTCAACAACGCCGGCCTCCTCGACGTTGGCACCATCGAGGACCAGTCGCTGGCCGCGTTCCGGCGCGTCATCGACGTGAACCTGCAGGGTTGCTGGCTGGGCATGCACACCATGGCGCCGCAACTGCGTCGCGCCGGCGGAGGCGTGATCGTCAACATCTCCTCAACGGCCGGGCTCACCGGATACGCCGGCCTCGGCGCCTACGTGGCCAGCAAATGGGGGATCCGTGGGCTCACCCGGACGGCGGCTCTCGAACTGGGCCAGGCGGGAATCCGCGTGTGTTCCATACACCCCGGAGCCGTGCGCACCCCGATGACGGCGGGCATGGACGAGTCCACCACCACCGGCCAGCCGATCCCGCGCTACGGCGAACCGGAGGAGGTCGCCCGCCTGGTGCTCTTCCTCATCGCCGATGCGACCTACTCGACGGGTTCGGAATTCGTGCTCGACGGCGGCGCGACGGCCGGCTTCGGCCCCGTGCTGCCCGCGAGCGACGCGACACTGGACCTCGAACTGGTGACCTGCCCGCGCGATTGACTCCGGCGGGCGCTGCGGGTCCCTGCGCTTGCGGGTGACCGGCGCTGTGGTTGGTTGGCGCTGCAGTTGGTTGGCGCTGCGATTCATCAATGCCGCCGTTCACCGACGGTGCACCGTCGGTCGATCGCTTTCCGACGTCCGGCTGCGGATCCGCCCGGGCAGACGTGACGAGTATGACGATGTTCCGGGGAAAATCCTGTCCTGGCAGGTGATTTGGTCAGGCGGCAAGCCCGTGTCCGGGGGCCCCGGTGCCCGCATCGGGCGCGGGCGAGAGCGGCGTTACGGGCGTCATAGGCGATAACTGGATCGACGGATCGGCCGGCACGTTCGCTGTGCAGGCGCCGGCATGCAACCCGGCGAGCAGGATCGCGACCGAATCGCCGAGGTTCGCGGGTCCGAGCGATTCGACCAGGCCTTCGAGCGCCCGCATGCGCTGGGCCGGCACCGCGGAGGCATCCTGCTCCGGCGTGGCGGTCATCGGTCCTCCTCCGCTGTGTTACTCGCCGCGTCCGCGGCCGTGTCCTCCACTGTGTCCGCGACGTGCCAAGGCACGTGCGGGTTCTCGGTTCCGGCGTCGCGACACCCGCGCCGGCGCCGCATATCTGGATCATCGGCCCTCCGCCGCGAAACCTGAGCTCTCGGGGCGTACCTGCCTACCGGGTATGACGAAGTTCGCGTGCCGGGCGTGAATTCGGCGCGGCTCAGCAGCTGAGAACCGTGTCCGCCAGCGGGATGTCGGGATCTGCCAGCGCCCGCGCATCGATGCGCCGCCCCTCGGCGATGAGCTCGCCGACCAGGTCCGGGATTCCCTTGACGTTCACGTTCATTCCGGCCGCGAGTCGGCCGCCGCGCAGCCAGAACGCGATGAACACCCGGTCACCGGGCAGTGTGCGCATGACGAACTCGTCGGCGCCCGCGGCCTCGCCGGTGAACTCCATCCAGACGTCGTACTGGTCGGAGAAGAAGAACGGGATCTGGGAATAGGGGCGCCGGTCGCCGAGCATGGCGCGGGCCGCCGCCGGCCCCTGTTGGAGGGCCGCGGCCCAGTGCTCGAGCCGAGTTCGCTTACCCTGCGCCCCGCTCCACGCTGCGCCGTTCCAAACACTGGCCACGTCTCCGGCGGCGAAGACCGCCGGCGCGCTGGTGGCGAATTGCGCGTCGGTCACGATGCCGTTGTCCACGGCGAGGCCCGCGCTCTGTGCGAGGCCCACCCGGGGCCGGGCGCCGATCCCGAAGGCGACGACGTCGGCCGGCAGGACGGTCCCGTCCGACAGCACGACCGCGCGCACCGACCCTTGCCCGCGCAACTCAGCGACCTCGCGGCCGCCGTGCAGTTCGACGCCGTGCTCGGCGTGCAGGTCCCGGTAGAAGCTGGCCATCTGCGCGCCGAGCTGGTGCGCCAACGGCACCGCCGAGCGTCCGACGAGCGCGACATCGATGTCCAGTTCCCGTGCGGCAGCCGCGATCTCGCAGCCGATCCATCCGGTGCCGATCACCACGAGGCGGCCGGAGTGCGCGGCCGCCGCAACCAGCGCCGTGCGCAGGTGGTCCGCATCTGCCAGGGTCCGGAGGTAATGCACGCCGTCCAGACCGGATCCCGGCCCGGACCACCGCCGCGGTTCGCAGCCGGTCGTGAGAAGCAGCGCGTCGTAACCGGTCCTCTCGCCCGACGCGAGTTCCACCTGCCGCGCGCCGACGTCGACCGACACCACGGGGGTCGACAGCCGTAAATCGATATCGTTTGCGGCGTAGAAGGCTTCGTCGTGAACGTACAGCGCATGCAGCCCGGGCTTCCCGTACAGGTAGTGCTTCGACAGGGTGACCCGGTCGTACGGGCGGACCGGTTCGTCCCCGAGGAGCAGGATCCGTCCGTCGAAACCTTCGGTGCGGAGTGTGGCGGCGGCACGTGCCCCGGCGAACCCGGCCCCGACGATCACGAAGGTCCGGCGCGCGCCCACGTGCTAGCCCCTCTGTTGGTCGACGTAGCACCAGCGCCAGGTCCCGCCCGGCTCGAACGATCGCATCACTGGATGCCCCGTGGCCTGGTAGTGCGCGGTGGCGTGCTTGCCGGGCGAGGAATCACAGCACCCGACGTGACCGCAGGTGAGACACATCCGCAGCCGAACCCACCGGGAGCCCGTGGCAAGGCATTCCTCGCAGCCGCCGGGTGTCCGGGCTGCCGGCATGGGCGCCGCTACCCGTAGATGCAGGCACGGCTGCTGTCCGGTGGCGGGTTGGTCGCTGGCTTCCACTGTCCGATCGCTCATGGTGGCCTCCGCTCCCGATAATCCCACCGCTTGCCGGTGTGGTGTCCGACAGCCCGAGGATGACCGGGACGGTTTCACAAACGTTTCGACTGTGTCCACCGAAGGGCCGTGTCCACCGAAGGGCCGTGTCCACCGAAGGGCCGTGTCCACCGAAGGGCCGTGTCCACCGAAGGGCCGTGTCCACAGTCACGACGCCCCGAGACCTCCTCAGTAGCGGCTTGTCGGTCTGGCTTGCGGGGTCTTGTGCGGTTCTGGGCCAACCGGCGGTTCGGATTGGGTGGCGGCGCGCCAACGATTGGCCGTTGGTGCGCCGGGCCGCTGGGTCGCGAACGCAGGCCGTTGACCGCGGCCGACTTGGTCGCTTCAGGCTGCGGACTGGCCGCGAGGTGCGGGCAAGCACCGGCGGCACCGCGGCCGGGTGCTGCGACAGTCGGCGGGGGAGCATGACTTCGGCGCGGGTGCTGTTGCGGTCCGTGCACGAGGTCACCGTCGACACGCCTGATGATCGTCGCCTGGTCGCCTATGCCGACGGGGAGCGGGTCAGGCCGTTGCCGCTGCGAGTGTGGACCGAGCCGGCCGGCCCACTCGTCGTCGCCCCGGCGGCACCGCACTCCCGGCCGTAGCCGAGCCGTGCGTCGCCTGCGCATCCGCTGGCGTGCTGCGCCGCCCAGCGTCGGTCTTCGCGGCGCCGTCGGATATTGCCGTTTCGGTCGCAACTAATGCCTCAGCCGAGGCCACGGTCTCCGGTGAAACCGCGGTGTTGGCCGAAGGTTCTGCGTCGACCGAAGCTGCAACCGCCGTGTCCGTTGCGGGCACGACGGCACGCTCAGCGGGGGCGGCGGGGGGACCCGTCGGCCGGCTCCTCGCCCAAGGCCCGCGCGACCGTATTGTCGGCGGCGGCCCTGAGTCGGGTGGGGGTTCTGAACGGGGCGAAGACCACGATGCGGGCGGGGTGTTCGGTGATCGGTGCGCGGTGAGTTCCTCGTCATAGGAGGCGGCGCGGCGGTTCCACTCGACCGCGCCGTCGACGACACGACCGGCCAGGCGATCTCTGTGGACGACCGTGTGATGTCGCGGGCACAACAGCGCGGCGTTGGTGGCGATATCGGTGGGTCCACCGTCTGCCCAATGCACGAGATGGTGGGCATCGCACCATGCGGCGGGGATGTCGCAGCCATCGAAGGTGCAGTGTCGGTCGCGTTTCCACAGGGCGCGGATCTGGCCGAGGGTGAAGAGTCGTTCGGCGCGGCCCTGGTCGAGGACCTCACGGTGGCTGCCGAGGACCGCGGGGATGATCGTCGCGTCGCAGGCGAGCTTGCGCACGGTCGCGGGTGCCAGCGGCGTGCCCTCCGCACGGGTGCCGACGGCGACGCCGGCGCGGAGCTCGTCGCGCAGCGCCTGATAGTCCATGGTCACCATCAGGACGGACTTGGCGCCGGCGGGCATGTGACCAACCGCGGTCACGGATCGGGCCAGCGCGGCGATGAGGGCTTCGCCGCGGCGGCGCGGCACCGGGCGCGTGTCGCGATCACCGGTAGCGCCGTCGGGGCGGGGCGCGGACAGCGGCCCGATCGCGGCCTCCAGGACGGATCTGCCCTCGCCATCGACGGTCAGCCGGTAGTCCCACAGGCCGGCAGCGGCGGGCCTGCCGGCAGACAGGTGAATATGACGGCGGCAGTGGTCGGCGAGAGCATCAAACTCGCCCTCGCCGCCGTAGGTCGCCAGCAGATGCTCGGTCAGGCGGCGGACTGCCTGCGGGCCGTGATCGGCGCCGACCGCGACGTAATGGCCGAGCACCACCGGCGCCACTCCCGGGGCGAGATCCGGTGCGAGCTTGTCGTATTCACCGGCGATCACGGCGGCGGTGGGCAGATCGAGGCGCGCGGAGCACAACGCGTCTGCGGCGGCGGACAACTCCTCGCGACGCAGCACCCGTGCGCAGGCGGCCAGCGTGGATGCCTCGCGCCGGGCGTGCGGCGCCACCTCCCCGATCCAGCCACGCGCAGAGGCACTGTGGGATTCGGCGATCACCCCACGGGCATCCGCCTCGGCGACGGTAGCGGCGAGCACGGCACCGGCCAGGGCGCGCAGCTCCGCCAGCTCACCGGCCAACGCGCCCAACTGATCGGTCGGGCACTGGTACAGCACCGACCGCACCGAGCGCAGCGCCGCGAGCCCCGCCGTCACGGCACGTCGCCGATCCGCAAGCCCCACAGCGTCTCCCGCACCGATGGCATCCATGCCCAAAGACTACGACACCTGTACGACAGTGCTTCGGGAACAGCAAGGTTATCCACATTACCCGAGGCGGGCCGACCGTGAACCGACCACGCGACCCCGTTGACGCAGACATGTCACTCTGGCCCTGCCCAGCTCGGAGTGTGAGTAAGACTGGGACATTTCGGGCATTTTCCTGCTGGATTCACACCCTCCGGCTGTGGCGTGTGAATCCTGCAGCAATCTGTCGCCTTTGTCCCAGTTCTATGCACATCCGAAGGATTGCCCGACGGAGCCCCGACGGACCGGGACGAACGTGTCCAGCAGACCGGCCCACTGCCCACGCGCCCGTCGGCGACCGCTCAGACGCACCACCACGCCAAAGCAACCCGATCGCCCTGAACCGCAAAAGACCCCGCGTGTCGCCTGGACAAGCCGCTCCCGATGATTCCACCGCCCCGCGTCGAACCGGCCTGCCGGGCTGGTATATGGTCTTGGAGCGAACTCGCAACCCGGGAGGTGAACGATGTCCATGACCACGTCGATCGGCAGATCAGCCGATGCCCTTGTTGGTGTCACTGTTGGTGTCCGTGCCGGTGCCCCTGCTGGTGCCGCCGGGAGCGCCTTTGGCGGGAATCGCATCGTTCCCGGGAGAGCGCTCCGCGGCAGATTCGGTGGCCCCGCCGCATAACGGCGCCGCACACACCTGTTTGCGCGGTTGATACCGCGCGAAGAACTCTTTAGGCACGCCTGGCCGATGTTCGGCGTCGCCTCGTCATCGAAAGTCATCGAACGGTCGCTCGTCGACCCCGCCGCCCGAGGACACGTGGCGCGCCGTCGCGCCGACCCTCCGAATACGGAGTGACTCATGCATCCCATCACCCTGATCGACCTTGCGTTCGCCCACCGGGACGAACTCC
>JAFIHI010000049.1 GCA_017848755.1 Nakamurella sp.
ATCACCGCATATTTCACCCATGGCGCGTCCGTGGGTGGGATGAGCACCGATCCGCCCAGCTCGGTCGCCCGTCCCGCGATCGCCTCCGCGTCGTCGACGCCCAACGCCACGCCCCACGCGGCCGGCCCGCCGCCGCGCGGCATCATCCTCGCCACAACATCCTCGAAGCCCTCGGGCGCACCCATCTCCCGCATCCCGGCACGCAGGCCCGGGGTGAGTTCCTCCAGATGGTCGCCGTACCCCGGCAGCGCCCACATCGGCGTCCCCAAGCCGACATCGAGGGCATTCCAGCCGAAAACGGCGTGGTAGAAGGCCTTCGCGGTTTCGACGTCGTCGGTGTGCAGGTCGTTGAAGTTCACTGCGCCGTGCTCGTTGACGGCCGCGCTGCCGCGGTGCCGGCCGGCCTGCCAGCCGCTGAACACCGCGCCCTCCGGATCGGCGAACACCGCCATACGACCGGCGTCGAACACGTCGAACGGCTCCGAGAGGACGCGCCCGCCCGCGGCTCGGACCCGTTCGGCGGCCTCGTCGGCGGAGGTCACCCGCACGTAGGTGTTCCACATCGCCTGCGGCGGCGCGCCCGGCGGGATCGAGGAGATCGCCGCCGCGTCCCGGCCGCCGATGCGGGCCATCAGGTAGTGGCCGTCCGACCCGGGCGGCATCTGTTCAGTCGTCTCCCACCCGAACAGGTCTGCGTAGAACCGCGCCGCGGCCGGAGGATCGGGCTGACTCGTGTCCACCCAGCACGGAACGCCGGCCGGGTAATCGTCGCGTGTACTCATTGCAGCAGGTTACAACTCCGGTCCGACACCGCGCCGGAAACAGCTCCCGTCGCCCGGACAACGCAGGCCGTGCGGCCGGCTCGTCCGCCCCCGTCCCGTTGCGTCGTGGCCATGATCGACCGAGTATGACGATGTTCGCGGTGGCCGGTCGGACCGTATCGCGATCCGATGGTCGCAGATACAATTGTACGAGACGCAGACAGAGTTGTACTATTCACACGTGACCACGATGAACGTCAGCGACGCGCGCGAGCATCTGCCGCAAGCGCTCGATGCTGCCCGGACCGAGGCGGTCTTTCTCGAGCGCTACGGACGACCCGCGGGCGTATTGGTCAGCCCCGAACGGTACGAACAGCTGATGGCTGCGCTCGAGGATGCCGATGATGTGGCGGTGTTCGACGCCGCCATGGCCGAGGAGGGCCCGAACATCCCCTGGGAGCAGGTCAAGGCCGACCTCGGCTGGACGTGAGCACGTACCGGATCGAGTTGCGCCCGGCTGCCGTCCGGGCCTTGCGTAAGCTTCCCCCGCAGGCAGCACACCGGATCCGTGGTGCCATCGCACTTCTCGCTCAAGATCCTCGCCCACCGGGCGCCCGAGCCCTGCAGGGGCGGCCTGGACTGCGGGTGCGCGTCGGCGACTACCGCATCATCTACACGGTGCACGATGACGTCCTTGTGGTGGTCGTCGTGCGTCTCGGCCACCGCAGCCACGTCAACGTCCAGTAGTAACATCCCAGCACATGATCGCGATCGGCTGGCGGGGCCATGAGCGATCCGGCGCGCGAACCGCCGACAGCGGCCCACGGCGCGGCCCGCGGCTTGAGCCATAGTGCGACAAACGTTCCGGCGGGAACGGGGTTAGCGCCGTCATCTCCGTCATCGACGAAACCCGTTGGCCCACAGCCGAACTCGACCCCGTTGGAGACCCGCTACCGACGGCTGCTGCGCATCCTGCCGCGCGCCTACCGTGTCGCCGGCGAGGAGGAGATGGTCGCGACCTTCCTCACCGCCGCCCATGACGCGGATCCGAAGATCTGGCATCTCGTCCAAGAATTCGACGCTCCGGGCTGGGCGGAGCGGCGGTCGGTCGTCGCGCTCGCGCTCCGGCTGCGCTGGGCGGATCCGGCCGGGCCGGAGCGATACCGGGTGCGGTTTGAGGCGGTCCGCCGCGCGCTCCACGGTCGCGGTACCGCACGCCCGCGGCTGGCTGGCGGCGGCCGGTGCGGTGACGGCGGCGCTCGCCGGGGTTCAGGCGCTGAGCACTGCGGGCTTCAACACGGGCTGGCTGCAGCCCGAGGGGCTTGTCTACCTCGGGTTGCGAGCGGTCGGCCTGCTGGTGGTCGACGACGTCGGTACGTGGTGCTGGGCATTGGTGATCGCGGCGGCGGCCCTGGCGGGGAGGGCAGTGCGGGCACGGCGAGGAGCGCGGGGCGGGCACCGCCGGGATAACGACGGCCAGGAAGGGCCGCATCGCGGCGTCAGCACCGCATCGCTGCTCGGGCTGGCGCTGTTCGCGGGGGCGGTCCTGGTGCTGCGCGCGGGCAGCGGCGCGATGTGGATCTCGGCCGCGGTCGGCTCGGGCCTCCTGTCACCGTCGAACCCCGACGCCGCCGTTGTGTGGGCGGCGATCGGCTCCCTCGTCCAGTTCGCGGCCACCGCCACGATCTTCGTCATCACCGGAATCCTTGCGGCACAGCGGTTTCGTCACCTCCCAACCGCCCGGTACGCAGCCGCCGACCGGATATGACGACGTTCGTGCCTCAGGCCGTTCAGGAAACGGCGCTCGCCCGGCGACATTGAATTGCGGCCTCGCCACGCCGACCCCGGCACCTCTTCGCAAAGCCCGGCTCAGCCGCAGACCGCGCCCTTCGACGCCGATTGCACGAGCTTGGCGAACTTGGCCAGCACGCCGCGGGTGTAGCGCGGGGGCAGCGGCTGCCAGCCGGCCTTCCGCCGCTCCAGCTCCTCGGCATCCACCAGCAGGTCGAGGGTGCGGTTGGTGAGGTCGATGCGGATCTGGTCGCCGTCCCGCACGAACGCGATCGGCCCGCCGTCGGTCGCCTCGGGCGCCACGTGTCCGACGCACAGGCCGGTGGTGCCGCCGGAAAACCGCCCGTCGGTGAGCAGCAGCACGTCCTTGCCGAGGCCGGCGCCCTTGATGGCGCCGGTGATCGCGAGCATCTCGCGCATGCCGGGCCCGCCCTTCGGGCCCTCGTAGCGGATCACCACGGCGTCCCCGGCGGTGATGGTGCCGTCCTCCAGCGCGTCGAGCGCCCCCCGTTCGCGGTCGAAGACCCGCGCGGTGCCGGTGAAGACCTGCGTGTCGAAGCCGGCCGACTTCACCACGGCGCCCTCCGGGCAGAGCGATCCGCCGAGAACCGTGATGCCGCCGGTCTTGTGGATGGGCTTGGACATCTCGTGCAGGACGGTGCCGTCCAGTCGCGGCGGGGCGAGCTCTTCGAGGTTCTCCGCCATGGTCTTGCCGGTGACGGTGGGCACGTCGCCGTGCAGCAGTCCCGCGTCGAGCAGCGCCTTCATGATCACCGGCACGCCGCCGATGCGGTCCACGTCCACCATCACGTGCCGGCCGAACGGCTTCACATCGGCGAGCAGCGGCACGTTCTCGCCGATCCGGTTGAAGTCCTCCAGCTCCAGGTCGACGTCCGCTTCGTGCGCGATCGCCAGCAGGTGCAGCACCGCGTTGGTCGAGCCGCCGAACGCCATGAGCACGGTGATTGCGTTCTCGAACGCCTCCCGCGTCATGATCTGCCGGGCGGTGAGCCCCTGGCGCAACATGCCGACCACGGCCTCGCCGGAGCGGTGCGCGAAGTTGTCCCGGCGCCGGTCGGTGGCCGGCGGCGAGGCGCTACCGGGCAGCGACATACCCAGCGCCTCGGCGCAACTCGCCATCGTGTTGGCCGTGTACATGCCGCCGCAGGCGCCCTCGCCGGGGCAGATCGCCCGCTCGATCGCGTCCAGGTCCGAGTGCGGCATAAGCCCGCGGGCGCACGCGCCGACCGCCTCGAACGCGTCGATGATGGTGACTTCCTTCTCGGTGCCGTCGTGCAGCTTGGCTGTGCCGGGCAGGATCGACCCCGCGTACAGGAACACGGAGGCGAGGTCGAGGCGAGCCGCGGCCATCAGCATGCCGGGCAGCGACTTGTCGCACCCCGCAAGCAGAACCGAACCGTCCAGCCGTTCGGCGCTCATCACCGTCTCGACCGAATCGGCGATCACCTCGCGGGATACCAGCGAGAAGTGCATCCCCTCATGGCCCATCGAGATGCCGTCCGACACCGAGATGGTGCCGAACTCGAGCGGGTATCCGCCGGCGGCGAACACGCCCTGCTTGCAGGCCTTGGCCGGCCGGTCCAGCGACAGGTTGCAGGGGGTGATCTCGTTCCAACTGGAGCCGATGCCGATCTGCGGCTTCGCGAAGTCCTCGTCGCCGAGCCCAACGGCGCGGAGCATGCCGCGCGCCGCGGTCGCCTCGTCACCGTCCGTCACCTGCCGGCTGCGGGGCTTGATATCGACGCCGGGTGCGGCGGCCATGGAGGTGGATGGCACGGCGTGGGATTCTGCGACGGTATGCGAGGCGACAGACATGGCCTTGAGTCTAGGACGCGCCGCGCGCCCGCTGGGCAGGTCTCCCGGCACGTGGGATTCGCAGGACGGCCCGACACGATCGGCGGCATCCGGCGCAGCCCTCAGCGCACGGTCAGCGCCGCAAACCCGCCTGGCCGCGTAGCGCGGCGAGGATTCCGGCTGCCGCCGCGACCGCCGCGAGAAACCATGTCGCAGCGGTAAAACCGCCCATGACGAGTTCCGGGGAGTGCGGGTTCTCGCCAGCGATGGCCCCGAAGACGAGCCCGGTGAACGCCAGCCCCATCGCGGTGCCCATGCCCCGGGTCATGTTCAGCACGCCGGCGGCGACCCCCGACCGCTCGGGCGGCGCGGCCGCCATGATCGCGGCGTTGTTCGGCGGGGTGAAGAGCCCCATGCCGATGCCGAGCAGAACGAGCCCAGAAAGGAACATCGTCATACTCGATCCGAGAAACGCGAGACCGACCAAAGCCGTTGCGGACAGCGCCATCCCGGCAACGGTCAGCGGGCGCGCGCCGATCCGGTCGGCCCACCGCCCGGCCAGCGGCGCGGTCAGCCCGAGCAGCAACGGCATTACCGTGAGCGCCACCCCGGCCCGGCCGGGCCCCTCATGCAGGGCACGCTGCAGGTAGAACGGCACCACGAACAGCACCCCGAACATCACCAGGTAGGAGAGCAGCCCGCTGGCGATGCCCGCCGAGAACGGGACGCGGCGGAACAGCGCCAGGTCGAGCATGGCGTGCGCGGCGCGGCGCTGCCGGGCAAGGAAAATTGCGCCGAGCAGCACCGCCGCGATGAAAAGGCCGATGATCAGCGGAGAGGTCCAGCCGGCGTCGTTGCCCAGCGAGATCGCCGCGAGCAGCGCCACCACCGCCGGGAAGAACGCGGCCAGCCCCCACCAGTCGAACTGCGTGCGGCGGGCCAGGTTTCGCGAACGCGGGATGAAGAACCAGCCGAGCGCCACGCCCAGGAGGCCCATCGGCACGTTGACCCAGAAGATCCATCGCCAGCCGCCCGCCGCCACCAGCAGCCCGCCGACCGTCGGCCCGAGCGCCAGGCCGAGAGCCTGCGCGGCGCCCTGGATGCCGATGCCGCGGCCGAGCTTGTCGGGCGGCATCGCGAGGTAGATGATCGCGACGCTGTTGGCCTGCAGCATCGCGGCGCCGATGGCCTGCAGCCCGCGGAACACATCGAGCAGGACGAGGTTCGGGGCGAACCCGCACAAGGCGGACCCGACGATGAACACGGCAAACCCATAGGTGTACAACAGCTTTCGGCCCACCATGTCGGCGAGCCGGCCCACCGCCGTCACCAACGCGACCAACACCAACAGATACGTGAGGCCCACCCAGGTCACCGCGCCGATACTCGCCCGGAACTCCTGCTCCAGCACGGGGAAGGCGAGCGTGACGATGCTCGCATCCAGCTGCCCCATGAACGCACCGATACAGACCGTGCCCACGGCGAACCAGTGCGCGTTCGGATGGTCGCGGATGGCAGCAGGCCGGGCCGGTTCGGTGGTCAGGCCGCTCCTGATCCGGCGCCAATCGAGCATGGGGCCAAGGGTAGGCGGGCCGGTGGGCGGCAATGCTCAGGTCCCCCCTGCCCGCGCCCACCGGCGAGTGGCCCACCGCGCGCCCTGCCCGCGCCCCGGCGCGTCCCCGCCCATCGCCCGCCCACCGGTCGTCGAGTGGGAGTCCCGCAGAGGATTCAGACGCCAAAATCCTGCACAACTCCCACTCGACGGCACATGTCCACCCGTTGCCGACCCACCGCGCGGTGCGGAACACTCGGGACCATGCCCGAACTGCCGGAGATCACCGCCCTCGCCGCGTTCCTGGTCGACCGCGCGGCCGGGGAGCAGATCGTCGCGGTGCACGTCGCATCCCTGAACGTCCTCACCACGTTCGACCCGCCAGCATCCGCGCTGGTGGGCCGGACGATCGCGGGCGCGACCCGGCACGGCAAGTTCCTGGACATCGTCACGACCGGGTCGGAGCCGGCGGAACTTCACCTGGTGGTCCACCTCGCCCGGGCCGGCTGGCTGCAGTGGTCCGACGCCCTGCCCACGGCGCCGCCGAAGCTGCATGGCCGCGTGGCGCTGCGGGTGCGCCTGGCGGACGGCTCCGGGTTCGACATCACCGAGGCCGGAACGAAGAAGGCGGTGACGGCCGCGGTGGTGGCGGACCCGACGGACGTGCCGGGCGTCGCCCGGCTCGGGCCGGACGCGCTCGGACCGGACGGGACGGGTTTGGACGCAGAGCAGCTGGCCGCGATCCTCGCCGGGCAGACGAGCCGGATCAAGACGGTGCTCACCGATCAGAAGGTGATCGCCGGGATCGGCAACGCCTATTCGGACGAGATCCTGCACGCCGCAAGGCTTTCGCCGTTCGCGGCCACCGGCACACTCGATCCGGCGGCGGTCGAGCGACTGGCCGACGCGATGCGCGATGTGCTCACCGACGCGGTGCGGCGCAGCGTGGGTGAGAAGGCTGCGCGGCTCAAGGGCGAGAAGCGCAGCGGCCTTCGGGTGCACGCCCGCACCGGCCTGCCCTGCCCGGTGTGCGGGGAGTTGATCGCGGAGGTCGCGTATGCGGATCGCTCGTTTCAGTACTGCCCGGGGTGCCAGACCGGTGGCCGGGTGCTCGCGGACCGCCGCCGCTCCAGGTTTCTGCGCTGACCTGGTATGACGCCGATCGCGCTGTCCGCCGCGGGGCGGGGTGCGCGGGCGCGAGGGTCATGGCGGCGTGGTGCCCTGTCCTGAGGGGCGGGGCCCCGCGCGGGCCCTGCCCTGGGGTGTGCATCCTGCAGCAATCTGCCCGAAAAGTCCCAGTTACACGCACACCCACCTGCTGCACGCACACTCCAACAACGGACGGTGTGCATCCTGCAGCAATCTGCCCGAAAAGTCCCAGTTTCACGCACACCCACCTGCTGCGTTCACACCAATATGGAAATCCTGCTGCCATCCGCCCGCTATTTCTCCCCGAACAGCGGCGTGGTAATGATCCCGAGGAAGCGCTGCCACTCGTCCTCCTCGCTCACGTCCCCGCACGCGCCCTTCACCGCTGTGGCGTCCTGTTTCCAGAACTCACCGACATCGCGGATCGTCATCTCGCCCTGCAGCACCGGCGCATTGATGCCGTTGGTGTCGGAGTACCGCAGCGTGACGGCGACGCGGCCGGGGCGCTTCGCCGTCATTTCGAAGTCGGACTTCGTGGTGCACGGAAGAATTGCCGTTGCCCATGGTGGTGACCTCGTCGCCGCGCTTCCACGTCGCGCGTTTCCAGGTCAGCCGCCCGGTCCCCGAGTAGCTCTTCCCGCTGCGATCGAGGGTGAGCGGAACCGTTGCCACCAACTGGATGTCGCGAAATTCCCAGGCGATAGCGCCGCGGGCCGCGGGCGCGATGCGTCGCCGCGGCGATCGGGGATGCTGCGAGGTTTTCGACATGGGCCGACGGTAGGTGCCCGTGCTGCGCTGGCCCATCCGCAAAGTGCGCCAACTCCCGGATCATCACCTGCGCGGAAACGATGGCGGTGCTGGCGAGGCGCGGCCCCGATCCGCCTGTCAGCCGTCGCATATGACGCGGTTCGCGGCCTCCGGCCGAGCGGCGAACATCACGCATCACCCGACCTCGGCCTACCGTGGGCGGAGGGCGACCCATCGAGCCGGAGGTGCCACGGGCCGGAATCCGCGCAACACCGGCGTGGCAAACCGTATTGCTGCATTACAGCAATACGGGTGTACCTTGAGCGCATGAGCTCCTGGCATGGATACCTCGCGATACAGCGACGCGGCGTTATCACACTTCCGGCAGACCTGCGCAGGCGGCTCCATCTCGACAAGGACGGCGCACAGGTCGAGATCACCGAGCGGGACGACGGCGTTCTTGAGTTGCGGCCAGCACTCCCGGTGCCGGCCGATCAAGCGTGGTTCTGGACGGAGCACTGGCAGGCGCGTGAACGCGAGGTCGACAAGCACGTGACCGCCGGTCGGGTGACGGTGCACGACTCGACGGAGGCATTCCTCGCGCATCTCGATGAATCTCGCGCGTGAAGTTCGAGACCACGCCGGCCTTCGACGCCGACTATCGTCGCCTCGCGACGGAGCATGTGGCCACATTCCGCCAGGTCGTGCGGGAGACGTTTGCCCCAGCCTGCGAAGCACTGGCCGCCGATCCCAATATCCGATGGCCCGCCTCGCTGCGGGTGAAGTCCGTGCACGGTGCCGACGGCGTACTGGAGATGACGTGGTCATTCGCAAGCCCGGACGGCCGCGCGACATTCGAAATGGTCACCGTCAACGGCGAACTTCGGTGCCGCTGGCGTCGCATCGGCGACCACAGCGTGTTTCGCAGACCCTGACCTCGTCGCCGCGTGCCGAGAAGCCGAGGCGAACGACAGTGCTCGTCGCGAGCCGCACCCCGCGACGCCGAACGTGCCCAGGAAGTGATCCCCCGGCCCCGCGACCTACTGCGCCTGGGAGACGGACGACATGTGGAAGCCCTCGACGCGGATCGGCGGCATCGCGGTGCGGGTGAAGAAGTCGCTCCACTCCCGGGACAGGCACCGCTCGGTCCGGCCGACGTCCACCGAGTGGCGCAGCACGTCGAACGGCGAGACGTTGAACCGGAAGTTGTTCACGGCCGCGGTCACCTCGCCGTGCTCGATCAGGAACACCCCGTCCCGGGTGAGCCCGGTCAGCAGCAGCGTCATCGGGTCCACCTCACGGATGTACCACAGCGACGTCAGCAGCAGGCCCCGCTCCACGCCCGCGACAAGGTCTGCGGTGGAACGGGTCTCGTCCCCGCCGGCGAGGATCAGGTTGTCCGGCGCCGGAGTGAATGCCGCGCCGTACTCGGCCGCCGAGGCTCGGGTGTGGATCAGGTCGCGCAGCACGCCGCCCTTCACCAACTCGACCCGCTCGGCCGGCGCGCCGTTGTCGAACACGGATACCTCGTCGGAGGAATGCGCGGTCTCCACGAACGGGGAACACTCCAGCCCCGGCGCGCGCGGGTCGCCGTACAGGTCGAGTGCCCGGTCGGTCAGGCGTTCGCCGCTGCGGGTACCGCCGGCGGCGGCGAACGCCGATCGGCCCTCGTGCGCCGGGCGGGCCGCCGCGCTCCACGCCAGGTAGATCAGGAAGTCCGCGACGGAGGTCGGCGGCAGCACCGTGTCGTACCGGCCGGGCGGCAGGTCCACCCGCCGCTCGGCCCAGCGCAGGCGCTCGCTGAGCCCGAGACCCGCTGCCGCAACGTCGATGTCGGTGAAATCGACGGTCGACGCGCCGGTCCACGCCGACCGCGCGAGGTCGGCCGATTTCGCGTTGAGCTCGAACGTGCCGGTGGGCTGCACCCAGCGACGCCGCAGCCCCGTGGACGTCCCCAGGTGCACCGTCCGCATCTCGTGCCGCGCGAACCCGTAGAGCACCCGGCTCCCGGCACGGGCGTCGTCGAACGCGGCCGCCAGCGACGGGAGCACCCCCGAAAACACATCGAAGGACGTGGGAACGGCGTCATCGGAGAAACCGGACTCCATGCCGGACGAGTTCCCGGTTCCGAAGAGCGCCATGGCATCTCGCGCCGCCCCGCCGGCCGAGGCTGCCCGCGCGGCGTCCTCCGCCACCCGTACCACGGCCTCGACCATGACGGCGGATGCGGCATCCGCCGAGGAGCCCGCGACCGTCGCGGCTGCCCGTCCCGAAGGGGTGTCGACCACCGCGACCACGTAGAACTCCACGGAGGTGGCCATGCCACTCGTCGTCACGGTGTTGTTGGCCCAGCGCACGTTCGCCTGGGAGATCGAGTGCACCACCACTACGCAACCGTCGGTGCGCGATGCCGCGAGGCCGGCCTCGACGATCTGCTCCGGCGTCAGAAGGCCCGCCGCGACCCGGTCGCCCATCATGCCGCGCCCCCTGCCGTGTGACCCTCGGCGAGCGTGTTCAGCACCGTGATCCCGCGGAACCGCGCCGACGGGCATCCGTGCGACACCGGCGCCACCTGCCCGGGCTGCCCCTTGCCGCAGTTGAACGCCCCGCCGAGAACATACGTCTCCGGCCCGCCGACGGCGTCCATGGCCCCCCAAAAGTCGGTAGTCGTTGCCTGGTAGGCGATATCGCGCAGCTGACCGTCCAACGTCCCGGCACGGATGCGGTAGAAGCGCTGCCCGGTGAACTGGAAGTTGTACCGCTGCATGTCGATCGACCAGGACTTGTCGCCGACGATGTAGATGCCGTCATCGACCCCGGCGATCAGATCAGCAGTGGACCCACCCGAAGGGTCGGGCTGCAGGGACACGTTGGCCATCCGCTGGATCGGAATGTTCCCCGGCGAATCCGCGTAGGCACAGCCGTTCGAGCGCTCCAGCCCGAGCTTCCGCGCGAACACCCGGTCCAGCTGGTAGCCCACCAGCACGCCGCCGCGGATCAGGTCCCACTGCTGGGCGGCCACGCCGTCGTCATCGAAACCGACCGTCGCGAGCCCGTGCACGGCGTTGCGATCCCCGGTGACGTTCATGACGGCCGAACCGTATTTCAACGATCCCAGTTTGTCAGGGGTCGCGAAAGACGTTCCGGCATAAGCGGCCTCGTAGCCGATCGCCCGGTCGTACTCGGTGGCGTGGCCGATGGACTCGTGGATCGTCAGAAACAGGTTGGACGGGTCGATCACCAGGTCGTACCGGCCCGGCTGCACCGACGGCGCCTTCATCTTCTCGGCCAGCGTGTCGCCGATCACCGGGATCTCCGCGTCGAAGTCCCACCCGCCGGCGACGTACTCCCACCCGCGGCCGACCGGCGGCGCGAGCGATTTCATCGTCTCGAACGCGCCGGAGTCGACATCCACGGCGATCGCCTCGAGCTCGGGCTGCAGCCGCACCCGCTGCTGGGTGGTGGTCGTTCCGGCGGTGTCCGCGTAGAACGTGTTCTCCTTGACGCTGTGCACCGAGGCCACAGTGTGCGTCACGCCATCGCGGGCCAGTAGCCGCTCGGACCGGTCCAGCAGCAGCCCGACCTTGTCCGACATGGGCACCGTGAACGGATCAACGTCATAATCGCTGACCCACACCGCGTCGTGGTACACCGGCTCATCAGCGCGCTCCACTCGCTCGGCGACCACACCGGCTAGCGCCCGGGCGATGTCCACGGCCTGGCGGGCGGTCGCGGCGGCGGCGTCGGGGGTGGCCAGCACCGAGGCGGCGAACCCCCACACGCCGTCCACGATCACGCGCACCGCGTATCCCGTGGTCACGGCCTCGGTGGCCGCCTGCACCGCGGTATCCCGGACGGCGAGCATCGAGGTCTGCAGCCGGTGGAACCGGAAATCGGCGAACGACGCGCCTGCGGTGCGGGCGGCCGCGAGCGCCGCGTCGGCCAGCACGCGAAGCGGCAGGGCCGTGAAGGAGCCGTCGACGGATGGTGACATGGCCTCCACCCTACGGGCAGTCGGCCGACCGGGCGCCGGGGTGCGGCGGGCAGGTTGCGGCGCACGTCGGCCGGGCGCGGCGGCGATCGTCGGGATCGCGATACGCCGAACAGCGTCATACCACCCGGGTATGACGCTGTTCGCGGCGTTCCGCCGGTGGGCCGGCGACCGATCGGTGTTACGCAGCCGGGACGGGTTCCGGCGAATCGACCAACCGGCCGTCATGCACGTGAACGACTCGATCCGTGAGGTGCACGTGCGCCAGATCGTGCGTCACCATGAGGGTTGCCAGGTTCTGCTCGCGGGTGACCTCGGCGAGCAGCGTCACGATGGCCTCGCCGCGGTCGCGGTCGAGCGCCGAGGTGGGCTCGTCGACCAGCAGCAGCGCCGGCGAGCCCATCAGCGCGCGGGCGACGTTCACGCGTTGCCGCTCCCCGCCGGAGAGCCGGGCGGGCCGGCGGTGGGCCTTGTTGGCCAGCCCCACCCGCTCCAGCAGCTCGGAGGCCCGCGTCCGCGCGGCGGCCTTGTCGTCACCCCGCAGGTCCGCCACTAGCAGCAACTGGTCGAGTGCGGTGAGCGAGGCGAGCAGGTTGGCCTGCTGGAACACGAACCCGATCGACTCCAGCCGGAGCCGGTCGCGGGCGGCCGAGCTCAGCGGGCCGGCATCGACACCGGCGATCTCCACCCGGCCGGAGTCCGGGGTGATCAGCGTGCCGGCGACCGCCAGCAGGCTGGACTTGCCCGAACCGGACGGGCCGGTCACGGCGACGAATTCGCCGGCGGACACGTGCAGGCTGACGTCGTCCAGGGCGGTGAGGCGGCTGTCGCCGTCGGGGTAGGTCAGGTTGACGGAATCAAGGGTCAGGCTCATCGTGAGGCTCCTAGGGCAGCAAGGGGATCGATGGTGGAGATGCGCCGGGTCGAGGCGGCCGCGCCGACCAGGCCGGCGACGATCATCACGGCCATCGGCAGGGCGAGGGTGGCGGCGGACAGCGTGAACGGCACGACGCTGGCGGCCAGCAGGCCGAGCACCGCGGCCAGGCCGGCGCCCACTCCGACGCCGAGCACCATGATCAGCAGGGCCTGCCCGAGCGCGTCGCGCAACAGGTAGCGGCGGCTGCCGCCGATGGCCCGCACCACGGCCAGGTCGCCGGCCCGCTGCATGGTCCACACGGTGAAGAAGCTGCCGACGACCAGAACCGAGACGGCGACCAGCAGCAGGCGGATCAGGTTCAGCGAGCCCTGTTCGGCGCTGTAGCCGCCGACCGCGCCGAACGCCGCGCTCTTGCTCACCACGGTCACGCCGGGGACATCGTGGGTGGGCGTGCCGGTCAAGCCGACGGCGGTGATGGTGTCGGTATGCGCGATCTGCCGCCAGGTGTCGACGGGGGTATAGACCGTGGGCATGTGGCTGAAGGAGGTGTCTTCGACGATCGCCGAGACGGTGAGTTGGGTTCCGCCGAGGGTCACGGCGTCGCCGACGTGCACGTGCGCATCCTTGGTCAGCGCCCCGGATACGGCGATCTGGCCGGCCGCCGGCGCACGTCCCGTGGTGAGCGTCGGCAGCAGCGCCGGGTCGGTGCCGATCACGGTGACCGCCGACGCGGCGTCGCCGTTCTGCAACTGGGTGGTGGCCACGCCGAGCGGGTGCGCGGCGGTCACGCCGGGCACGGCGGCCAGCTGGCCGACCGTATCGGTGGGCAAGGCCGAACTGGTGAAGGACACGGCCTGGCCGGTCGCCGGCTTGGCGAAGGCGATGCTGTCGACGGGCAGGTCGCGCACCGCGGAGATGCTGGCCGAGCCGAGCCCGGCGGTCAGGCCGGAGAGCATCACCACCAGGAACGTCATCAGGGCTATGACGGCGCCGATCAGGGCGAACCGGCCACGGGCGAAACGAA
>JAFIHI010000003.1 GCA_017848755.1 Nakamurella sp.
AGGCACCGTTCTGGCCCTCGATGCAGATATTGTCAGAATCGGCGTACAGTGAGTTGTTTACGTAAACCGAGGCCCACGTGCACACGTATTGAGTTGGGTAGGCGTAGCTGTCGACGTAATTGACACTGGTGCCTGATCCGTCCACATAGATGCAGACGTCGCTGTTGCATCCAGAAGCGCTTGCTGGGGTCACTTGTGGCGGTCCAGCGGAAGTCGTCACTGTGATGGTTGTTGTCGCAGGTTCTGCCGCGTTGGCGGCTGTGGGCACTATGCCGACGGTACCGATTGCCAGCAGAGCGGCGAAGCCGATCATCTGCCACCGATTCAAGTGCGCCCGGATGGATGATGCATGGCGTGTTTCCCTTCTCTCGTTGCGAATACTACGTTGCATGCGTACTACGCATACGTCGTAGTATGCAACGCAGCCACCAGTACGCAATCGCCTGAACGAGTGAAAGATCTACCGACCGGGCTCACCTCGGGGCGCGGGCACCGGCGACCGTGGCGGCAGGTCAGCGGGAGTGGGCGCGCTGGAGGGCGCGGTGGGTGAGCACGCGGGCGAGGTGGCGGCGGTAGTCGGCGTCGGCGCGGTGGTCCGAGACGGGCGTTGTGCCAGCCGCGGCGAGTTCGGCGGCGCCCGCGAAGTCCCCGCCGGCGGCGAGCACGTCTTCCGCGGCGGTAGCGCGTAGTGGGGTCGGCCCCATGCCGGCGAGCGCGATGCGGGTGCCGGCCACGGCCACTGCCACGAGTGGCCAGCCGGCGGAGCGCTCGGAAAATCTTTCGTACCAGCACTTCTCGGCGCCGGTCGCCGGGACCCGTATCTCGGTGAGGATCTCGTCGCAGGCCAGGGCGGTGGTGTAGTAGTCGACGAAGAAGTCCGCCGCCGCGACCGTCCGGATGCCGCGCGGGCCGGAGATGACGATGGTTCCGTCCATGGCCAGGATCGCGGCGGGCAGGTCTCCGGCGGGGTCGGCGTGGGCGAGCGCGCCGCCGACGGTGCCGCGATACCGGATCTGCGCATCGCCCACCCGGCGCGCGGCCCGCGCGATCAGCGGCACGGACTGGCGGATCACGTCAGACGCCACAAGGTCCGCGTAGCGCGCCCCGCCGCCGATCACCACGGTCTCGCCGTCGCGGCGGACGAAGCGCAGCTCGCCGAGATCGCCGATGTCGACAAGGATCTCGGGTGTGGCCAGCCGGAGCTTCATCATCGGCAGCAGGGACTGCCCGCCGGCCAGGAGCTTCGCGTGGTCGCCGTGTTCGCCGAGCACGTCCAGCGCGTGGGCGACCGACGTCGCGCGGACGTAGTCGAACGGGGCGGGGATCACGACCTATTCCGTCTCGCGGATCGCGCGCCACACCCGCTGCGGGGTGAGCGGCATGTCGATATGCCGCACGCCCAGGTACGAGACCGCGTCGATCACCGCGTTCTGCACCGCTGGCGTGGAGCCGATCGTGGCCGCCTCGCCGATGCCCTTGGCGCCGAGAACGTTGTACGGCGTGGGTGTTTCCATATCGAGCAGCTCGAAGGTGGGCAGGTCGGCCGCGGTCGGAATGCCGTAGTCGGCGAAGGTCGCAGTGAGCGGGTTGCCGTCCTCGTCGAAGGTGGCCTCCTCGTAGAGCGCCTGCGCGACGCCCTGCGCGAGCCCGCCATGGCGCTGCCCCTCGGCGAGCATCGGATTGATGACGGTGCCGGCATCGTCAATCGATACCAGCCGCACCAGCCGCACCTTGCCGGTGGCGATGTCGACGTCGACCACCGCGACGTGCGCGCCGAACGGGAACGTCGCTCCGTCCGCGGCGAACAGGTGCTGGGCCGAGAGTTCTTCCTCCGCAGCGAGTTCCGCGAAGGTGACGAACCGATCCGGGATGCCCGCGACCGAGACGCCGGCACGCTCGTTATCGATCACCAGGTCTGCGGGGTCGACCTCCCACAGCTCCCCGGCGCGCCGCTTGGCGAGCTCGGCAACAGCTAGCGCGGCCCCGTCAGCGGCGGCACCGCCCAGTTGCAGGCTGCGCGACCCGCCGGTACCGCCGCCGCGCGGCACCAGGTCGGTGTCGCCCCACACCAGATTGATCTTCTGCACGGGGATGCCGAGCCGATCGGCAACGATCATGGCGAAGGCCGTCGCATGCCCCTGCCCGTGCGGCGATACGCCGGTGAAAACCGTTGCGCTGCCGTCGGAGTGCACCTGCACGGTGGCGTTCTCCTTGCCGCCGCCGGTGATTTCGACATAGGTGGACAGGCCGATCCCGAGCTGGACGTCCTCACGCCGCCGGCGCCGCGATGCCTGCTCCGCCCGCAGCGCCGGATAGTCGGCCGCCGCCAGTACACGATCGAGGGCCTCCGGGTAGTCCCCCGAGTCGTACACCGCGCCGGTAAGCGAGGTGAACGGAGAGGTGAAGCGCGGCAACAGGTTCCGGCGGCGCACCGCGGCCTGGTCCCTGCCGATCTCGGCGGCGAACAGGTCCACGGCGCGCTCCAGCGCGGCGGTGGCCTCCGGGCGCCCGGCCCCGCGGAACGCCCCGACCGGGGTGGTCGTGGTGAGCACGCAGCGCGTGGACACCTCGCAGCGGTCGAACGCGTACACGCCGGGTGCCATCAGGGCCGTACCGTGCGGCGTCTCCAGGGCGAGGCGCGGGTAGGCGCCGGCGTCCTGGGTGACATCCAGCCGGTAGGCGATCATCCGCCCGTCGCGCATGCCGCCGATGGTCACCGTCTGGTACTGCGCGCGCCCGTGCGGCATCACCGCCAGGTTTTCGCTGCGTGTCTCCGACCACCGCACAGGGCGCCCCAGAACCCTTGCGGCGGCGGCGATCACGATGTGGTCGGGCTCCGCGCCGAACTTGGCGCCGAAGGCCCCGCCGACGTCCGGCGTGATCACGTGGACCCGGTCGGCGTCGATCCCGAAGGCGTCGACCACGTCCTTCTTGACCGTCTGCGCGCCCTGGTTCGGCAGCCACAGCGTCAGCCGGAGGTCATCGTCGATGGCGGCGTGCGGCCCGGAACCCCCAGCACCGAACGGGTTCTCGGAGCGAGACGGGGGCGTTCTGACAGCGGCGTCTTCGCCGTCATACCCGCTGTTTCTCGGCAACCAGACGGCGGCCGCCGCTCGCCCCTCCAGCGGTGCGGGTGCCACGCGATTGTTCACGATCTGCTGTGTGACCACCACCTCGCAACCGTCGAAGAACGCCGGGTCCGCGGCGGTGTCCTGCGCGGAGGCGATATTGGTGCCCACGTCGGGGAAGAGCAGGGCCTTGCCCTGGAGCGCTTCCGAGACGTCGACCACCGCGGGCAGCGGCCGGTAATCGACGGTGACCAACTCGGCGGCGTCGACAGCCTGGGCCTCGGTCTCCGCGAGCACCACAGCGACGGCCTGGCCGACATAGCGCACCACGCCCTCGGCGAGATACGGCTCGACCATGGCGGCGCCGAAGTGTGGCTTCGCCGGGGGGAGGCCGAGATCCGGCGCGGTCAGCACGGCCAGGACTCCCGGCGATGCGGCAGCGACGGACGTGTCGATCGTGGTGAAGGTCGCGTGCGCCATCGGTGTGCGCACGAACACGGCATGCGCCGCGCCGGCCAATCGCCGGTCGGCGAGGTCGGCGGTGAAGACGCTCGCGCCGGTCACAAGGCGCGGGTCCTCGATCCGTGAGACGCGGGTGCCGAGGATGCTTGTCGATCGCGGGGTGGTCACGGGGTCGACGGTAACCGGCCGTGCCGGCCGCCGCCGAATCGGTTCGTTCACGCGTCGGTCCTGGGTGCGACGCTGCTACCTACGGCCGCGGCGTGCGATGCGCCGTTCCGCCGCGCGGACCGCTCGGACGGGGAGTCACCCCGCGGGCGCGCTTCGCCCGCTGCGCCAATACGGAGAGAGAACGGAGGCTGCCCGCCTCGTGCGCGGCGCCGGGCGAGAGCTCCGCGTCGCGCAGCAACTGGGAGACCAGGGCCTGTGCCGAATCAAGCGTGTCGGTAACGGTCTCCAGAGCTCGCTCATGCTTCCCCGCCTCGAGCGACCACTTCGCGGCCGACAGCCCCTGCACGATGGAGTCGTTGATCTCGACAGCCTGCCGATGCCAGTGCGCGGCCGCGTCGAGCTTCGCGCGCTCCGCCTCGGACGTGCGCAAGCGATCGGCGGCGCGGCCCACCAGCACGCCGAGCAGCAGCATCGGCAGTGCCCGGGTGATCCAGCCGAGCACGCTCAGGTCGATGTGCGCGGTGACGGCCCAGACGACCATGAGCCCGACGGCAACCAGCCCGCCGACAAGCCCCGCGACGAGCCCGAAGGTCACCGCCAGCAGCGCGATCGGCAGCTCGAAGAACAGCATCGTCGCGTCCGCCGGTGTCCCGGTCGTCATGCGCAGCGCGAAGACCCCGGCATACAGCAGCGCGGCGACCGCGATGCTCACGGCAGGCCAGCGGTGGAACCACGGCTGACCTGCGCGATCCCGGAGGAGCAGATTCACGACGTAAGCCTGCCATGACCGCCCGTGATGCTGTTCGAGGCTGATGACCCGATTTGCGCGGACAAAGGTCCTGAAACCGGCGGAAGTGACAATATGTTCGCAAGCCGTACCGCCGGTGTCGCGTCCTACTTCCCGGACGTGCCCGTCGAACCCAGTTCCTCGCACGCCTCGACGATCCGTGCCGCCATGCCGGCCTCGGCCAGCTTCAGGTACGCGCGCGGGTCGTATGCCTTCTTGTTCCCCACCTCGCCGTCGATCTTGAGCACGCCGTCGTAGTTGGTGAAGAAGTGGCCGGCGATCGGCCTGGTGAACGCGTACTGGGTGTCGGTGTCGACGTTCATCTTGACCACGCCGTAGGACACGGCTTCGGCGATCTCGGCCGCGCTGGAACCGGAGCCCCCGTGGAACACCAGCCCGAACGGCTTGGCCCCGGCCGCCAACCCTAGCTTCTTGGCCACCGCGTCCTGGCCGTCCCTGAGGATCGACGGGCGCAGCTTCACATTGCCGGGTTTGTACACGCCGTGCACGTTGCCGAACGTCGCCGCGACGAGGTAATCGCCACTCTGCGGGTCGCCCAGCGCGTCCAGGGTCTGCACGAAATCCTCCGGCGTGGTGTACATCTTGTCGCTCACGTGGCCGACGACGCCGTCCTCCTCGCCACCGACGACGCCGATCTCGATCTCCAGGATGATCTTCGCGGCCTTCGTCTGTGGCAGCAGTTCCTGTGCGATGGAAAGGTTCTCGGCCATCGGGACCGCCGATCCGTCCCACATGTGCGATTGAAACAGCGGGTTCTTGCCGGCCTTCACGCGC
This sequence comes from Nakamurella sp., assembly GCA_017848755.1. Classification (GTDB taxonomy): domain Bacteria; phylum Actinomycetota; class Actinomycetes; order Mycobacteriales; family Nakamurellaceae; genus Nakamurella. The sequence goes on from JAFIHI010000003.1 coordinate 5,281, forward strand.
TCCGCGGAGATCGCCAGCAGCGGCCTGACATAGCCGTCGAGCTTGTTCTTCGGGCAGTGGTCGGTGTGCAGCGCGACCGTCACGTCGTACTTCGCGGCCACCACATGCGCGAACTCGGCCAGCGCCACGGCGCCGGTCACCATGTCCTTGACGGCGGTCCCGGATGCGAACTCCGCGCCGCCGGTGGACACCTGGATGATCCCGTCGCTGCCCGCCTCGGCGAAGCCCTTGAGCGCGGCGTTGATCGTCTCCGAGGACGTCACATTGATGGCCGGATAGGCGAAGCCGCCCGCCTTGGCCTTCTCGATCATGTCCTGGTACTTCTCGGGGGTGGCGATGGGCATGGGTCCTCCGGGGGCTAGGCGGTCAACGTGGCCGCGCGCTGCACCGCGGCCGCGGCGGGACGGGCGCCGCATGCTGGTCGCGGTGCCTGTACCGATCCAGTATCGCGCATCGGCGCCGGGCCCGCTGCAGCCGCCGCTGTGACGATTCGCTCGACGCCACCGGGACCTTGGTCCGTGGCGCCCTTCCCACGTGTGGCGGTACGCCGGTAGTCCGTCCGCGGTGCGCGGCGAACGGCGTCATCAACGGTGATGCCGTAGCGTGACACGGGCGGCGCTATACGCCGCGGGGCCGTGCGAGAGGGGGTGCCCATGTCGGTCGATCACACCGGCGACGGTGTGGAATCCGCGGTCGAACGCACCCTCGGCACGCTTGCATCGCTCAACCCGGTTTACGGATATGACGTAGTGTCCGGCGATACGGGTGCC
>JAFIHI010000050.1 GCA_017848755.1 Nakamurella sp.
GACGAGCCGCCCCCGAAACGGCGGTTACTTCGCGAACCGCTTCACGAGGCGCCACCCCACCGTGAAGGCGAGGATGGTGCCGCCGATGCCCAGGCCGACAGCCGCGACCGGGCCGATGTTGCTGGTGACGTCAGCGAGGCTGGTCGTCAGGGTGTCAACCACCGGGTTCGTGTCGAGGATGCGCATAGAAATCACCCCCTCCCGCGCGTCAAAGCGACGACGAGGCCGAGCAGCAGCCCGGCACCCCCGAACGCCGCGAGGGTCTGGATGGCCTCGGTCACGTCCATCAAAGGACCACCCGAAGCACAAGACGCCAGAGCACGATGAACACGAAGCAGCCCGCGCAGGCGCCGGTCCAGACGATCACCGCGCCCATGACGCCACCATCGCGCACGCCGCGCAGAACAAGATCAGGCCGAGGCCCAGCACGAGGACGCCAAACCGGTCAGCGGTTAGCCCGATGATCGTGTACTCGTCTACCGGGTCGCCGGCGGCTGACAGGAACACGGCCGGTCAGTCCCCGAGCGTAAACGCGGCGCGGGCACGCCGGCGGGAGAAGACCAGGACCGCGACCGCGCCGAACGCGGCACCGGTCGCCACCAAATCCGCTACCCACAGGGCGAAAAGGCCCCCATCGGAAGTGATCATGAGACAATTGCTCCGCTCTCCCGAAGCTGTGTTCTTCGGGGGGGAAGTCGTCCCCGGCTCCGTCCTGCAAGACGGGCCGGGGGCGCGCCGAACCTAAAGTGCCGCAGCGTGCAGCGCCGCGGGAACCTCGGCGCCGTCATAGACGCCCAGCACACGGATGCGCAGCGAAGCGCCCCACCGCTCGGAAATGTCCATGGTCACGTCGGCGAGCCAATCGACGTACTCACCGCGGGACGGCTCGGGGAAGCCCGCAGGGAGCGTGCACTCCGCCGTACCCTCCCCGACCAGAATCTTCGCCGAGGGCATCCGGTAGGGCCTGCCGTCAGCCTTGCTGACACCCTCCCGGACATCGACCCGAAGCACTGGCCCCGTGACACGTACCGTTGCGGAATCCGCCATGACGAACCTACTTTCCTAGTGGCCTGTGTTGCCTTCCCGGCCCCCGCTGCAACGGGGGGAGTTCTCCGGTTGCGAAACATCTACCACACCGCAACGACGGAACGCAACAGAGCGGACACGCCATGTCGCCGATCTTCCTGCCCACCGGACCACCGGACGACCACCCCGACGCAGTGCGCACCTACCGTGTCAAGGACGCCGGCCACATCATCGGAACCGTCGCCCTAGAGATCGCCGCCAGGCCCGCCGGCACCAGTCCGCGACGCGACTGGTGGGCGATCACTCCCGACGATGACGACTGGACCTACACACGCCCTACGCCGACGAGAACCGCTGCCGCACAACACCTTCAGCATCGTTGGCGGGTCCGGCACCAGCCCCCGGCACCGGTCCCTCGCGACCGCACCCTAGAGGCGATCATCACCACCCGTGAGCAGGCCGGCCCGGCCGCAGCGGCGTTCCTCGCCGCCGCCCTCGCCGCGCACCACTTCCGCGAACTCTACGAAGCCCGCCACGCCAACCCGCCCAGCCTTTGGCGCGAAATCCTCAGAGCCACAACATGGCTCACCGCACCAACCGCCCACGAGCACCCCTGACAGACCGCCCGGGGATGTACATTATCGGCCAACGTTCGCGAACTATCGACCTAAGGTTTACGGTGAGGTTGCGCCGTCGTGCCGGCATCGACCGCTGCGGGAACGCCCGGCGCCCGACTCCGCGAATGACGGCGAACGCGCGCCCCACGCGGACTGGTCCGCGGGCCGCGACGCCGTCTAAGGTCGAACATTCGATGGCCCGGCGAGTCTGTCCAGCGCCGGTTGTCGCAACGCGCTTCCGGCGTCGCCGAAGAATCGCGCCACTGAGGCCCGAAACGCGGACCCGATCACCCAGACTCAAAACCTCACGTTGAGGCTCAGACTCGCCTTCCAAATCGTCACGGTGACGCTTTAATACGGTCTAACCCGTCACGCGTCAACCGCCGCCACATAGCGCGCCAGGTGCTGGCCGGTCAGTGTGGAGCCGTCTGCGACGAGTTCAGCTGGTGTTCCTTCGAAAACGATGCATCCGCCGTCGCTGCCGGCCCCGGGTCCTAGGTCGATGATCCAGTCGGCGTGTGCCATGACGGCCTGGTGATGTTCGATGACGATCACCGACGTACCCGCGTCCACCAACCGGTCCAGCAGCCCCAGCAGGTGCCGCACATCCGCCAGGTGTAGCCCGATCGTCGGCTCGTCGAGCACGTAGACGCTCGCCTTGTCGGCGATCTGGGCGGCGAGCCGCAGCCGCTGCCGCTCGCCGCCGGAGAGGGTCGTCAGCGGCTGCCCTAGGTTGACATAACTCAACCCCACGTCTGCTAACCGGCGCAGGATTTTCGTGGCCGCCGGCAGCTTCGTCGCCAAGGCCGCGAAGAACACTGAAGCCTCGGCGACGGACATCGCCAGCACCTCGCTAATGTCCTTGTCCCCGAACCGGTACTCCAGGACCGAGGCCTCGAACCGCTTGCCCTCGCAGTCCTCGCAGACGGTCTCCACCGTGGCCATCACACCGAGGTCGGTGTAGATCACCCCGGCGCCCTGGCAGGTTGGGCACGCGCCCTCGGAGTTCGAGCTGAAGAGTGCGGGCTTCACCCCGTTCGCGTCCGCGAATGCCTTCCGGATCGGATCGAGCAGACCGGTGTATGTCGCCGGGTTGCTGCGCCGCGAGCCGCGGATCGCGCTCTGGTCGATCGCAACCACGCCGTCGCGCCCGGCGACCGACCCGTGGATCAAGGAGCTCTTCCCGGAACCGGCCACGCCGGTCACCACGCACAGCACGCCGAGCGGAATATCGACGTCGACACCGCGCAGGTTGTGCGTCGTGGCGCCGCGGACCGGGATCACGCCGGTCGAAGACCGGACCGACGGTTTTAGGGCCGCCCGATCGCGCAGTGAATTGCCGGTCGCGGTGCCGCTGGTGGCCAGGGCACCAACCGACCCCTCAAAGACGACCTCGCCGCCATCGGCTCCGGCTCCGGGTCCGAGATCGATGACGTGGTCCGCGATCTCGATGATCTCCGGCCGGTGCTCGACCACCAGCACCGTGTTCCCCTTGTCCCGCATCCGTTGCAGCACCACGTTCAGCCGGGCGATGTCGTGCGGGTGCAGGCCCGCGGACGGCTCGTCGAACACGTAGCTGATGTCCGTCAGTGCGGAGCCGAGATGGCGCACCATCTTCGCGCGTTGCGCCTCTCCCCCGGACAGCGTCATCGACGGACGATCGAGAGATAAATACCCGAGCCCGATGGCGACGAAGGAATCGAGCAGATGCTGCAGGCCGGCGACCAACGGGCCGACCGAGGCGTTGTCCACCGTCCGGAGCCACGCGGCGAGGGCGTCGATCTGCATGGCGCACACGTCGGCGATGTTCTTGCCGTCGATGCGGCAGGTCAGCGTCTCGGCGGCCAGCCGGGTGCCGCCGCAGTCCGGGCACGGGGCGAAGGCTATGGCGCGCTCTACGAACGCCCGGATATGCGGCTGCAGCGACTCGATGTCCTTGGACAGCATGGACTTTCGGATCTTGGGGATCAACCCCTCGTAGGTGAGGTTGATGCCGTCGACCTTGATCTTCGTCGGCTCCTGGTGCAGCAAGGCGTGCAGTTCCTGCTGCGTGAAGTCGCGTATCGGCTTGTCCGGGTCGAAGAAGCCGGAACCGCGGAAGATCCGCCCGTACCACCCGTCCATGCTGTAGCCCGGCACCGTCAGCGCGCCCTCGTTCAGCGACTTGTCCGCGTCGTACAGCGCCGTCACGTCGAAATCCGAGACCGACCCCATGCCTTCGCATCGCGGGCACATGCCGCCGTGGTACACGGCCTTCCGCACCACGGTCTTCACGCCCTTGGAATCCGTCATGATCCCGCTGGCGACGCGCCGCGGCACGTTGAACGAGAACGCCGTCGGCGGCCCGATGTACGGCGTCCCCAGCCGGCTGAACAGGATCCGCAGCATCGCGTTGGCGTCGGTCACCGTGCCGACGGTCGAGCGCGGGTTCGCGCCCATGCGCTCCTGATCCACGATGATCGCCGGGGTTAGCCCCTCCAGCAGGTCGACGTCCGGGCGCGCGAGCGTGGGCATGAAGCCCTGCAGAAACGCGCTGTAGGTCTCGTTGATCATGCGCTGGGATTCGGCCGCAATAGTGTCGAAGACCAGCGACGTCTTGCCCGAGCCGGACACCCCGGTGAACACCGTCAGCCGCCGCTTGGGGATCTCGACGGCCACGTCCTTCAGGTTGTTCACCCGCGCGCCGACCACGCGGATCACGTCGTGACCGTCGGCCGCGGTACCGGCCCCCGCGTGACCATCCGCCCCGTCTGCCGCCCCGGCCGCAGTGCCGCTCGGGGCGGTCATACCTGCTGAATCCGGATCAGATTGCCGGCCGGATCGCGAACGGCACAGTCGCGGTCGCCCCACTGCTGGTCCATCGGCTCCTGGACGATGTCGACATCGCTGGCCTGCAGCTTCTCGAAGGCGCCGTCGAGATCCTTGGTCGCCAGCATGATCCAGCCGTAGGTGCCCTTCGCCATCATCTCCCGGATGGTGCGGCGCTCGTCGTCCGTGATACTGGGATCGACGGCCGGCGGCGCGAGCAGGATCGAGGTCTCCGGCTGATTCGGCGGACCGACCGTGATCCAGCGCATGGTGCCCTGCCCGACGTCCTTGCGGACTTCGAAGCCGAGGATGTCGCGGTAGAAGGCCAGCGACTGTTCCGGATCGACATGCGGTAACGCCGTCACGTGAATCGAGATATCCATGTCGATCAGGCTAACGACAGCCCACACGCCGGCGCTTCTCGATTCCTGACCGATTTCCCGATCGATTTCCTGACCGGTTTGGTGACCTGTTTCGCCACGCAGGCCGGCATCCCGCGGGTCGCCGCTGCCTCGGCCCTCCGGTAGGCGCCGGGAGGCATCCCGACGAGTTCGGTGAACCGCGTCGTGAACGTGCCGAGCGACGAGCAGCCGACCGCGAAGCAGACCTCGGTCACGGTCAGGTCACCGCGACGCAGCAGCGCCATCGCCCGCTCGATGCGCCGAGTCATCAGGTACCGGTAGGGCGGCTCCCCATAAGCCCGCCGGAACTCGCGGGACAGGTGCCCAGCGGATAGGTGGGCATCTCGCGCCAGCGCTTCCACATCCAGCGGCTTTGCGAAGTCGCGATCGATCCGGTCGCGCACTCTCCGCAGCACGGCGAGATCGCGCAGCCGCTGCTGATCCGTTGTCGCGCTTGCCATCCCGATAATCCTGCCACATTCGGCTCAGGCATCGCGCACGATGATGACGGCGTAGCTCGCCGCCCGGCCACGCCCTGCTCGGCGCGCCCACGGTGTCCTACCGTTCGCGGCGCATGGCGAGCTGGATGGCGAAGACCTGTTTGCGCAGCGCGTCGGCAGTAGCGCGCGACCCGTCGAAGCGAACCACCACCCGGGTATCGCGAGCGTTGGCCCCGACGCGGACGATCGCGACCGTGCCGCGGATGTCGAACGACTGTCCGTTCACGCCGAACGCGCAACGCACCGGCGTGCCCACCGCGATCCGCGGATCGTCGGTGGCCACCGGCACGGCGCACTGTGTGGCCACCTCGCTGAGATCGACCAGTTGGCCGTGCAGTGTCCGACCAGGGTCGACAGTCTCGCCCGACTCCAGCTCCGCCTCGGCATCGGCCGGCTCCAGCGCAATCCGGCCGACGACCGGCACCCGGACGTAATCTCGCCGCTGCTCGGACCATCCGTCGCCGGTGACGGCGAGATGCCAGAGCCGGATGTGGTTGTCGACCGATGTACCCGCGAGCTCCACCGGGAGCACATGTATGCCCGTCGAGAGGGTCCACACCATCTCCAGCTCCATGCCCTCGGGGTATTCGAGGGCGGCGCGCAGGTCGGCCGGACGCGCGACGGCGATCATGTCGTCATCGACGTCTTCTACGCGGCTGGAATAGGCCAGCCCGTCCGCGTCGTGCAGTACGACCGGGTCACCGATCGATGGACGATCGTCCACCGCGCACCACCGCTCTCACGTCGCACATGCCGTGCCCCACATGCCGTGTCCCACACGTTCGAGGCCACACGTCATCCGTCACCCGTGACCGCCGTCGACACCGTCATCGACACCGGCGTAGGCAACTCCACCGTCCGGCTGACCGTGCAAAGCCGTTCGTGCGACTTGCGGACGGCCTCCGGGAGTACCGCGCGGGCGGCGTCGCCGGCGTCACCTGGCGGGAATGCCAGGTCGAACACCACCGACACGTCCTCGAGATGGTTGCCCTCGCCGCCGCGGACCGATGTGGCGGACACGGTCACATCGAAGGAGTCCGGCTGAGCGCGGCGACCCGTGATCAGGTCGACGTCGATCCCGCTGCACCCGCCGATTGCGGCGAGCAGTAGTTCGACCGGGGTGAAGGCGGCGTCGTTCCCGCTCCCGAACGCCAGCTCGCCGCCGCGGGCGTTCCGCGCGATGAACGCGCCCGGTCTCGTCCGCCGGATCGTCACGGACCGCTCCGCATTCGCCATGACAGTCACTGTGCCAGGTTCCCTCTCGAACCACGTTCAATCCGCGCGGGTGTGTTCCGCCGAGGTACCGGTGATGCGTCCGACGGGGCGATCTGGCACCCTGATCCGGTGCGCGATATCGCAGTCTTCTCCGGCAGCGCCCACCCCGAGCTGGCCGGCGAGGTGTGCTCCGAGCTCGGCGTGCCGCTGCTGCCGGTCCGGGTGCAACGCTTCGCCAACGACTGCCTCGAAGTGCAGTTGCAGGCCAATTGCCGGGAGCGCGACGTCTTCCTGATCCAGCCGCTCGTCAAGCCGGTGCAGGAGAACCTGGTCGAGTTGCTGCTGATGGTCGATGCTGCCCGCGGAGCGTCAGCGGCCCGCACCACCGTCGTGCTGCCGCACTACGCCTACGCGCGCAGCGACAAGAAGGACGCACCGCGCATCTCCATCGGCGGCCGCCTGATGGCCGACCTGATGGTCGCGGCGGGCGCCAGCCGGGTACTGACCATGACGCTGCACTCCCCCCAGGTGCACGGCTTCTTCTCGGTTCCGGTGGATCATCTGCACGCGCTGCGCGAGTTGGCCACACACTTTGCGTCGCATGACCTCTCGAACACCACCGTGGTCTCCCCCGACCTCGGTAATGCGAAGGAGGCCGCCGCGTTCGCCCGCATGCTCGGCACCGAGGTCGCCGCCGGCGCGAAGGAGCGCACGCCCGGCGACAAGGTGACGATCAGCTCGGTGATCGGACACGTGACTGGGCGTGACGTGATCGTCCTGGATGACGAGATCGCCAAGGGGTCAACGATTCTCGAACTGATCAGGGTGTTGCGCGATGCGGGCGTGCGCAGCATCCGGGTCGCCTGCACGCACGGGCTCTTCGCCGATGGCGCCGTGCAGCGGATCGGCGGCCAACCGGACGTGCTGGAAATCGTCTGCACCAACACCGTGCCCATCGCCGACGCGGACCGGCACGAGAAACTGACCGTGCTGTCGGTGGCGCCGGCGATCGCGGAAGCCATGCGCCGCATCCATGACGGCGAATCCGTCAGCGCGCTGTTCGATTCCTCGAAGCCGGTCACCGGCAAGGGCCTGTTCTAGAGGCCCGCTCAGCGGATATGTTCCGCCGCGCGGGCAACGGCGAGCAACGTCTCGACGAGTTCCGTCAGCTCTTCGCGCGAGGCCGATTCTGCCAGCGCGGTGGCGATATCCTCTGCGGCGCAAGAGACCTGGTAGAGCCGGTCGGCCAAGTCGTCGCGTTGCGCCACGGACAGCACCACGGAGTCGAGCGGTAGTTCCCGACGCGACAGCGCATGGCGATCCTCGTACGCGCGCTGCCGGCAGGATTGGCCGCAATATCTGCGCCGCCGGCCGACGCCGTCCTGATCGGGCAGCTGTTGCCCGCACCACTCGCATCGCTCGGGAGCCCGCCGCCGGGTCGGCTTCGTCTGAGCGTTCCGTTCTACGGATATGACGATGTTCGTTGCCGCCCCGCCCGACGCCGTGCTGTGCCCCATGATGCCCGCCAGCGTACGTGGTGCGTCCCGGCTCGTGCGCGGCGCGGCTGGGCTGATGGTCGGCGTCGGTCGCTGCGCCGGATCTGCGAGACTCGAGCGGTGACGTTCCTGGACGGGCCGCACCCGCGCGCCTTCGCGCATCGCGGCTGGCACACCGGCGACCTCAAAGGCTGCGAAAACTCGCTCGCCGCGTTCCGCCGGGCCGTCGACGAAGGATTCCGCTACGTCGAGACCGATGTCCAGGTGACGGCGGACGGGGTGCTGGTGGTCTTCCACGACGACGCCCTGGACCGCGCGACCGATGGGCACGGGCGCATCGCCGAGCTCACCTATCGCGAGGTGCAACGCGCCCGCATTGGCGGCCGAGAGCCGATCCCGACGTTGGCCGAGGTACTCGACGCATGCCCCGACACCCGGTTCAATATCGACCCTAAGGTCGATGCGGCCGTGGCACCGCTGCTGGCTCTGCTGCGCGACGCCGGTGCGACCGATCGGGTGTGCGTGGCATCGTTCTCCGATCAGCGCATCGAAGCCGTGCGGCTTGCCGCGGGCCCGGCGGTAGCCACGTCGCTGGGCCAGCGCGATGTGACGTCGCTGGTGCTGCGCTCGAAGGTCGGCATCCACGCGCGCCGCACCCCGGCGGTCGCGGCCCAGGTCCCCGTGCGGCACCGCCACGTTCGCGTCGTCACGCGACGCATGATCCGTGCGGCGCACCGCGCGTCGATCGAGGTACACGTGTGGACGATCGACGATCCGGCGGCCATGGACCGGCTGCTGGACATGGGTGTCGACGGGATCATGACCGATCGGCCCGACGTGCTGCGCGCGGTGCTGCAGCGCCGGGGTCTGTGGCGGTAGCGAGAACTGCGCCCAGCCGTGCCCGGCGGCGCCCGCACCATGCCCCGCGCGCGAACCCCGTAAAGTGCCCGTCGTGGATAGTGCGGAAGCGGCCGGTCGCCGCGAGTCCGGACCGGGCTCCGGGCAGAGCGCTGCACCTGGCAGCGCCCGGGTCGGCACGGCCCAGACCGGCACCGAACAGAGCGGCCCCGATCGCGCCTCGGCCCTGTCCGCGGTCCCGGCTGCCGGTTCCCGGCGCGGTATGCCGCCCACCGGATGCGTCAAGTTCTTCTACGGGCCGATGGACTGCGGCAAGTCGACGCTCGCCCTGCAACTCGACCACAACCATTCCCGGCAGGGCCGCCGGGGTCTCCTGCTCACCCGGCTGGACCGCTCACGCACCGGTCAGATCTCGTCGCGCATGGGCCTGAGCCGCGCCGCCGTCGAGGCCGACGACGATCTCGACATCGCCGAACTGGTGCGAGCCTGCTGGGCGGAGGGGCGGCGCGTCGACTACGTGATCGTCGACGAGGCGCAGTTCTTCACCCCGGCGCAGATTGAGCAACTGACGCAACTGGCCGACGACGTGCAGGTCGACGTGTATGCGTTCGGGATCGCGACGGACTTCCGCGGGCGGATGTTCCCGGGGTCCACGCGCCTGTTCGAACTGGCCGATGAGGCGATTCCGCTGCAGGTCGAGGTGCTGTGTTGGTGTGGGCGGCCCGCGCGTTTCAACGCGCGCGTGGTGGACGGTGTGGTGGCCCGCGAGGGCGCGCAGGTGGTTGTCGCCGATACCGCGGCGGGCACCGGTGAGGTGCGTTATCAGGTGCTGTGTCGTGCCCATCACCGCTCGGGGGACCTCGGCCCTGATTCGGGCGAGGGCACCATCCCGCTCGTCGATCCCCGCTGACCCGTTGTTCGGCCCTTGCGCGCCCCCGGCAGCTCGTGATAGACGACCCGGAACGCCGCTCAAGCTGCCGTACGGCGCACTCGGCGGATCCGAGCCGGGTTGTCCGGCAGCCGCCGGTCTACGTCGCGCACGTCGTCGTACTAGCTCCCATGCCAGAACAGCGACGTGGGCGACGGAACTCCTTGGTCGACACCCCTCTGCGCGGAGAGGTAGGGAGCGACGGGCCACCGGACCCTCGAGGTCCGTCACCCCCTGTCTGGCAGGTGTCTCTCGGCAGAGGCGCAAACAATCTCAACGTGTTATGCGAGACCGGGGATTGCGTCGACCAAAGTGCCGAACCTGTTGCCGATGCCCCGGCGGCATAACCCCCGCTTCAGATCTCTTCATCGACGGCGCAATGGGCTCCATGACATACGACGACGCCTCGCCCTTCGCTCGTGCAGAAGGATAAGCCCGAAAACGCCAGACGCCCCCACGAAACTAATAATCAGAGACGTCCACCAATTGGATGAAGAAAATACGAGCAGCATAAAGAATACGACGCAAATCAGCAAGAATATAGTAATCGGCGCTGTAAAAATTCGTAGTCTACTAGCTCGAAAGTTCATCCTGTATCTACTACTTTCAGTTGGCGGTCCACACTGCGGGCGCAGTCCCTTCGTAAATATGGCCGTGAATCGTGTGTGTCGTCCATGAGGAACAGAACAGGCCGAGATCCCCAGTCAGGCAATCACGGCTATCGAAGAAATAGTAAATATCGGCTGCTCCATTGCCTCCGATCACCGCGCTGCTAGGAATCGGGGACTTGTTCGAGTAGGCGGGACCAATCGCGTTAGTCGTTTGCCATATCGTATGTGGGTTCGTGCTGATAGATCCCGTGAGAGTGTTAATCCTCACCTGCGCAGTAGCACCGCCGTTCCAACAGTAGTGTGCCGCAACGTCCGCTGTGTAGCCAGTCACGACCGTGTGCCAAACGAATTGTTGGCTTACAGATCGACACCCAGGTTGCACTACCGGATCGTTGGGGATAACTGATGAAGCATTGGCAGTGCCCACCACGCCGAAGGTCAATAATGCAACAATCGCCGCAACGAGAGAAGGTCGGAGTACTCTTGACATATCGCTCTTTAGATAGTCCCGCCAAAAATTCCCCGCTCGCAATTACGGACTGTAACCGCGCGAGTTCAATGTGTCAAGAGCTCATCCTCGACGGTTCCGAACATGCCGAGACTTCTGGGCGCAGATCCCCGAGCAAGCCATCCACCGCGGTAGCAACGCCGAAGCGGAAGTCCCGAGGCAGCCGGTGCATCCAGGACTCGTGGCCGGGGTATTCGGGTGGGAAGTCACGCGGCCAGTCCCCGGACCCGGCAGCCCTGAGCGGCGGATCGCGGATGCGTAGGCGATCGGCACGATGAGCGCGATGCCCACCAGCGGAACGATGAAATCGATGCGCATGGACGAGCCGGAGGCGACCAGGCTGGTAAGCACGCCGCCGAGCACAAAACCCAGGTAGTTGAACTGGTTGACGGGGCCACGATCGCATCCGCCGCCAGGCGGCGGGTGTCACCGCTGACCGGATTACCCGCGGCATCCACCGAGGCGAGCCGCCCGGCCGCGGCGAAGGACAGCGGCGCCACCATGGCGATGCCGACCCCGAGCACCGCGAACCCGAGGATCGCCACCCACGGCGAGTGCGCTAAGACGGCGGCGAGTAGCCCGGCCGCGCCGATGGCCGCGGCGATGCGGACCACGCGAACGGAGCACACCCGGCGCCCGGGTGCCCGCCGTCCAGTGCACGGGCGGCGGCGTGCCCTACACCGCCGGGGCGAACCCCGCCGCACCCCCCTGCGGCTACACCTACCTCTGGTGCTCCCTGCCCGAACGCACCGCAGGCACCGGCACCTGGCCCGTCACCGTCACCGCGCACTGGACCATCACCTGGACCGTCTCCACCGGCCAGACCGGCACCGAAACCCTCGACACCCACAGCACCGTCTCCCTCCGCGTCCGCGAATGGCACAGCATCCTCCAAAACACGGCAGGCAACTAAGAAACAACCGCGTCAGTCGGCGCCGCGCGAGCGGTAGGCCGCAATGAGATCGCGGTAATGCCCGAACGAGGCGCGCGGGGTGCGGTCCAGCGTGTCCGGGTCGATGCGCACCAGGCCGAACCGGCGGGTCATGCCCTCGGCCCACTCCCAGTTGTCCATCAGCGACCAGTGGAAGTACCCGCGCACGTCGACGCCTGCGTCGATCGCGTCGGCGACGGCGGCGAGATGCGCATCGAGGTAGTCGATCCGGGCCGTGTCCGCCAGAATGCGCCCGTCGGCATCGCGAACATCGTCATAGGCGCAGCCGTTCTCGGTGATGTAGACCGGCGGCAGGTTAGGGTACGCGGCCCGCAACCCGACAAGGAACTCGGTGAGCGCGGCGGGGTCGATCGGCCAGCCGAAGTCCGTCACCGGCCCGTCGACCGGCTCGACGAACGCGAACGGCAGATTCGGGTTCTCCGGGGCCGCGGCCACCGTGGTCGGCTGGTAGTAGTTCACGCCGTAGAAGTCGAGCGGGGCGGCGATGGCCGCCAGATCGCCGTCGTGGACGCAGTCCCAGACCGCGCCGGGCATCATCTGCAGGGCATCCGGATAGCCTCCGGACAGCACCGGCTGGGCGTACTGGCCGTTGTGGTAGACGTCGTACATGCCGGCGGCGAGCAGATCCTCGTCCCGATCCGAGGCCGCGCGCACCGGGGTGTGGTTGTTCACAATGCCGACGGGACGGCCGGTTTCGCGGAGCACGGCCGCGGCCCGCCCGTGCGCGAGCAACTGGTGGTGCGCCGCCTGGAACGCGGCGCCGTAGAGGGTGAGCCCCGGGGCCTCGATGCCGAGCGCGTAGCCGTATCCGGTGTGCACGACCGGTTCGTTGATCGTCATCCACGCGGCGACCCGGTCGCCGAACGCGCCGCAGGCCGCCGCGACGTACTCCTCAAACGCGTCGACGCTGCCGCGGTCGAGCCAGCCGCCCTCGATCATGATCTCCACGGGCATATCCCAGTGGTACAGCGTGACCCAGGGGGCGATATCGCGTTCCAGCAGGGCGTCGATCAGCCGGGAGTAGAAAGTGACGCCCGCGAGGTTCAACGGGCCTCGGCCGCTCGGCATGAGCCGCGACCAGGACAGCGAGAGACGGTAGGCGTCCACGCCGAGACCGGCCAGCAGCGACACATCTTCGCGCCATCGGTGGTAATGGTCGACCGCGACGGCAGGCGTGCTGCCGTCCGCGATTTTTCCCGGTACCGCTGCGAACGCGTCCCAGATGGACCTGGTCCGGCCGCCCTCCGCGGCACCGCCCTCGATCTGTGCGGCCGCCGTTGCCGCCCCGAACACGAATCGCGGCGGCAGCCGATCGGCGATGTGCAGCGGCATTATGCGGAGACCTCCTGGCCGGCGATCGGGTGTGCGCGCCGAACGGCGAACCCACGGGCGATGGGCAGGATCAGCGCGACGCCGACGAGCGGGACGATGAAGCCGGCACGCATCGTCGACCCGGACGCGACCAGCCCGGTCAACACTCCGCCGAGGACGAAGCCCAGGTAATTGAACTGGTTGACCCGCGCGACGATGGCGTCGGCCGTGGCTCGCCGCGCGGCGGGATCGGCGATCGCATTGCCGTCCGCGTCCACCGACGCCAGCCGCCCCGCCGCGGCGAAGGACAGCGGCGCCACCACGGCGATCCCGACGCCCAGCACGGCGAAGCCGACGATCGCGACCCACGGAGTGTGCGCGAGCACGGCAGCGAGCAGACCCACCGCGCCGACGGTCGCCGCGAGACGGACGACCCGGACGGGCCCCATCCGGCGCACCAGGTGGTCGCCGGCGAGCCGCGAGGCGAGGCTGGTGGCCTGATAAGCGGCGTAGCCGAGCGGTGCCACACCCGCCGAGGCGAGCAGAACGTCGTGCAGGTAGATGGTGGACCAGGACTGGGTGGCGGAGTCGGCGACGTAGAACAACACGATCGCGGCGCCCAGCACCAGCATGGGTCGCCACGGAATCGCCACGGCCCGCGCCTCACCATCCTGCGGCGGATCCGTTGGCAGTCCCGTCGACGGTTCTGCCGGCAGGCCCAGCCTCGCCGGCAGCAGCGGGGTGGCCGCGGCGATCAGCGGCACCACCGCCACCGGGGCCAGCGCCGCGGCGAGGGTCCAACCGGCGGATCCGGTGCCCGAGGTCTCCAGCGCGCCGAGGATCCCGCCGGCGCTCCACGAACCGTGGAACGAGGTGAGGATGGATCGGCCCTGCATCGCCTCGCACGCGACGGCCTGCATGTTGGTGGTCGCGTCGACGCAACCCAAGGCGAGCCCGTAGACCCCGAGCGCCGCGCAGAACACAACGAACGACGGCGCCAGCCCCGCGCCCACCACCCCGATCGCCAGTGCCACCAACCCGAACCGCAAGGCACCCGCGCTGCCGAATCGCGGGGCCAGCCAGCCGGCGACCACCGACCCGACGGCGGCCAGCAGCGCGACCACGAACATGATGACGGTGATCGCAAGATCGTCGATGCCCCAACGTTCCTTGAACGCGCCGAGGTGGGTGAGCACCACGGCGAAGACGAATCCCTGCGCGAAGAAGGCCGATGTTGCCGCGGCGCGGCCGCGCGACACGGCGCCCTGCACCTCGGCCCGCGATTCGGGTGGCATATACCGGCACTATTCCCGCGGCCGGGCCACCGGTCAAGCACCCGCAGTTCGCGCGTCATAGCAGTTCGATCAACACAGCCGTTCCATCTACACCGCAGCCGAATGCGCGTCACGACGCCCGTCCGCGGCCGCGTACGCTGGAGGGCCACGGGTTGCCGTCGTCGGTCGCTCGGCGTGCTGGCATGTCACGCGGGTGGGGAACATGTGCCCAGCCGTCGACGTTACTAAGACGGTACGAGAAGTCGCGGCGCCGAATGTGGTGCGCGAAATAGGAGGAATGAGCATGGCTGACCGTGTGCTGCGAGGCAGCCGACTCGGTGCGACGAGTTACGAGGCGGACCGGAACCACGACCTCGCGCCCCGGCGCACCGCCACCTACCGCTGCCCACGGGATCACGAGTTCGCGGTGCCGATGGCCGACGACGCAGAAGTTCCCACCGTATGGGACTGCCGCATGCACGGCCTCGAGTCGACCCTGGTCGACGGTTCGGTCCCGGACGGAAAGCCCGCGAAACCACCGCGGACGCATTGGGACATGCTGCTCGAGCGCCGGTCCGTCGAGGAACTCGAAGAAATCCTGAAGGAGCGCCTGGACGAGATCAAATCGCGGCGCACCGCCATCTGATATCTGCCGTCAGCGGCGCCGGCCCACCGCGCCCCAGAGCTGTGCCCAGCGGTGCCGAACGGCCCAGACCGCGATGCTGGTGAACGCCTCCGTCATGATCGAACCGCTCATCTTGGACGAGCCGATCTGCCGCTCGGTGAATGTGATCGGCACCTCGGCGACGCGCAGCCCCGCGCGGATCGTGCGCCAGGCCAGGTCGACCTGGAAGCAGTAGCCCTGCGACGCCACGTCCTCGAGGTGCAAGCGCCGCAACACGTCCGCGCGATAGGCACGGTACCCGGCCGTCATATCGCGCACTCCCGATCCCAGCGCGAGCCGCGTGTACAGGTTCGCCCCCCGCGAGAGCACCTGCCGGCTCGCCGGCCAGTTCACCACCGAGCCGCCGGGCACGTACCGCGACCCGATCACCAGGTCCGCGTGCGCCATCGCATGCAACAGGCGCGGTAGTTGCTCGGGCGCGTGCGACCCGTCCGCGTCCATCTCGACGACCGCGTCGTACCCGCGCTCCAGCGCCCAGCCGAAGCCGGCCAGGTACGCTGCCCCGAGCCCGTTCTTCGCGGCCCGGTGCAGTACGTGCACCCGCGGATCCGCCGCCAGATCGTCGGCGATGGCGCCGGTTCCGTCCGGCGAGGAGTCGTCCACCACCAGCACGTCGACCTGCGGCACGCTCACCAGCAGTCGTTCCATAATCCGCGGCAGATTCTCCCGTTCGTTGTACGTCGGGACGATGACGATCACGCGCCCCGATGCCGGCAGGTCGGCGAACACGTTGTCGCCGCGGACGTCGGCATCAGGCACCGCTCGGCTCCTTCTTCGTCGTGGGCGCCACGGTGGGCACCTCAGTAGGCTCCCCTGTGGGCGTCGCTGTTGACGTCACTGCGGGCGCACCAGCCGCACCCCGGCGACGGGACCGCAGCCACGCCCCGGCCAGCAGCAGCGGGCAGGCCGCCGTCAGCGCCCACTTCACGGGCGCCCCCAGCACGGTACCCGGTGTCGTTGCGGTGAGCAGCGGAACCTCGGGCACCATGAACCCGGCAGTGAACAGCGGCACGGAGTCCGCGACGCTGCCGTCGGGCCGGATCACCGCCGAGACACCGCTGGTCGCCGCGATCAACACCTCGCGCCCGAACTCGACCGCTCGCACCCGGCTCATCGCCTGCTGCTGGTACGTCTCGTTGGTGTAGCCGAAGGTCGCGTTGTTCGTCTGCACCACGATCACCTGCGCGCCGCCGCGCACCACATCGCGCACCAGGTCCTCCTCGACGATCTCGAAGCAGATCACGTCGCCGATCGGCACACCGTTCAGGGTGAGGTTGCCCGGCCGTGTGCCCGGCATGAAGTCGGCATGCACCAGGTCGACCTTGGCCGAGAAGAAGCGGAAGAACGGACGCCACGGGATGTACTCGGCGAACGGCACCGGATGCCGCTTCGTGTACGTGGCGCCGGGCCCGGTGACGGGACTCCACACTATGCCCATGTTGTAGACCTTGTCCGGCTGGCCGCTCTGCACCACCGCGCCGACCAGCAGCGGCACGCCGACCTCCTTGGCGGCCTTGTCGATCACGGCGGCGGCGTCGGGGTTCCGGTACGGGTCGATATCGGACGAGTTCTCCGGCCACAGCACCAGCCGCGGCTTCGGCACCGTCCCGGCCCGCACGGCAGTCTCCAGCCGCGCGGTCTCCGCGGCGTGCATGTCCAGCACGGCCCGTCGGCGAGCGTTGAACTCGAGTCCGGGTTCGGGCACGTTCCCTTGTATGACGCCGATCGGCGCCGTCGGTGCACCTGCACCTGTCTGGACGGCCGGGCGAGCCCCCAGGCCCCCGACGAACGGCAGCAGTACCAGAACGAGGGGCATGCTGATGCCTACCAGCCGGCGGACAAGGCCGGTCCGCGCGCCCTGTGCGCGGCGAGCAGTGTCATTTTCGCCGGGGTCATATCCGGTCGAGGTGCCGCTCCGGGCAGCGCGCGGCCACCGGATGCGGGCCCGCAGCCCGGACCACCCGGCACCGCCCACCCACGCCCGCCGCGCCGCCTCACCGAGCGCGAAACCGGCGAGCGTGACGGCGAACGCGAGCCCCGCCTCGCCGGCCACCGCGGCGAGCGGCAGCAGCGGGCCGTCCGGTTGGGTGAAAGCGACTGCGCCCCAAGGGAATCCGCCGAACGGGAACACCTCCCGCAGGGCCTCCCCCGCCACCCAGGCGCACGCAGCCCAGATCGGCCAGAGCGGCAGCCGACGCGATGCCGGGCCCATCAGCGCGACGGCGGGCATCACCAGCAGGGCCTGCGCCGTCGCCAGCGCCAGCCACGGGACGCTGCCCACGTAGATGCCCGTCCACTCCAGCATCGGGAAGAACTGCACGGCGCCGAACGCGAAACCGAGCCCGGCCGCCGCCTTGGCGCCGCGCCCGTACACCGCGATGCCCAGCAGCGCGAAGCCGAGGATCGGCGCCCACCACAGCGTGGACGGTGCGTAGCCGGCATAGAGCAGCAGCCCGCCGGCCGCCGCGACGAGGATCCGCAGCCCGCCGGCTCCGCGCAGTGACCGGACGCGGAAAAGCCACCGTTCGCGCCGGCGCTCTCGCCGCTGTTCTCGTCGCTGTCGCCGCCGCTCCCGCGCATCGACCCGCGAGCCTGCACGGTTGTGTCTTTGGCTGCACCCTTTGCCGGGACCCCCCGCAGCATCCGGGCCGAGGCCGCCCTGCAAGCGCGTCGAGTCGAGGTGCAGGGCCACGCCCGCAAGCCTAGGCGAGGCGCGGTACGGGGCGTCAGACACCGAGCATCGCCGCGTAGCCCGCCGCCAGTTGGGCCCCAGCGGCGATCCCTACCGCGGCGCCGAGGATCATGAACGGCCCGAACGGCAGCGCTGTCTTGCCTGTCGCGCGGCGCAGGCCGATCATGCCGACCGCGACGATGCCGCCGAGCAGGAAGCCCGCGAACGCGCCGACCACCAGCGCCGACCACCCGACGAAGGCCATCGCCCCGCCGAGCACGCCGGCGAGTTTCACATCGCCCCACCCCATACCCGCCGGATACACCAGCGCGAGCAGCAGGTAGAAGCCGAACAGTGCCGCGCCGCCGATCGCCGCGCGCGCCAGCGCCCACCAGTCGCCGGACCACCAGGCCGCGCCGACGAGCAGCGCGGCGAGCACCGGGTAGGCGGGGAGCACGATCGCATCCGGCAGCCGGTGCACGTCGATGTCGATCAGCGCCAACGCCAGCCCGATGGCCGCCAGGTACAGCAGCGCGGGCAGCATCGGCAGCAGCTCACGATGCCAGGCGAACGCGACGACGGCACCGAACAGCACCGCGGTCGCCGCTTCGACGAGCGGGTACCGGATGCTGATCGGCGCCCGGCAATCCGCGCACCGCCCGCGCAGCGCCAGGTAGGAGACGACCGGGATGTTGTGGCGGGCACGGATAGCGCTCCCGCAGGAGGGGCAGTGCGAGGCGGGGCGCACCACGGACTCGCCCGCGGGCACGCGGTAGACCACCACGTTCAGGAACGAGCCGATCGCGGCACCGAGCACCACGGCAGGGACCAACAGGGCGGCAAGCACAGGCACGATCTTCGCATCAGCGCGCGCCGCTCCGTGTCACAGTCACGTCGACCGGCGCCATGGCGCGTCGTGAGAAGCTATCCGGGTGACCTCGAATCCTCCCGCGGCCATGGCGGCCACCTCGCGTCGGCCGACCGGTTTGACGGCGGCGGAGGTGTCCGAACGGGTCTCCGCCGGACACGTGAACGCGTCGGTGACAGGCACCTCGCGGTCGGTGTGGGAGATCGTGCGGGCCAACGTGTTCACCCGGTTCAACGCGATCCTCGGCGGCCTGTTCGTACTGATCCTGATCACCCGCTCGTGGGCGGACGGGCTGTTCGGGCTGGTGCTCGTGATCAACTCGGCGATCGGCATCGTGCAGGAGTATTTCGCGAAACGGAAGCTGGACCGGCTGGCGCTACTCAACGCGCCGACCGCGACCGTGGTGCGGGACGGCGCGGCGGTGACGATCGCCACAATGGACGTCGTCCTCGACGACCTGGTGGAGCTGCGCGCCGGCGATCAGGTCCCCGCGGACGGCGTGTTGGATTCGGTCGCCGGGCTCGAGGTGGACGAGTCGAACCTGACCGGCGAGTCGGATGCGATCGCGAAGTCGACCGGCGACGAGGTGCGCTCCGGGACGACCGTGGTGGCCGGCTCGGGCCGGTTCTTCGC